>JALRCN010000122.1 GCA_023257295.1 Nitrosomonas sp.
CATTTGAAAGAAACCGAATTTCGTTTTAATCATCGTCGTGATAATCTTTATCTTGCCGTTCTCAAATTATTACGCCTAAACCCGCTTTAACTTCCTAAGACCCAAACAAAATATTAAGAATCACCGCAAGATTACCAACCATGGCGCTTTTCCGATACCAGAGATAAGAGAAGATTTATCACCGTTCGGAAATATTCATCCGGCAAGCAGTCCAGGGCAGGAGGTGAACGGATTCCTCAAACTCTGTCCAATGTGAATTTTATTGCACGCACCCCTTTTTCTCGTGTGATTTATGTCACGCTCAGGCAATTTCAACCTTCTAACGCTCCCCGAAAGTGAATCAAACTATGATCGGTGCGCCGACACAACCGTCACTTGCGTTAAAAAGCCCGAACAGCACGCACCCGAAGGGCATGCTTCTTATTGAGGTTATGCTGGCTGCCGCTGCAGAAGTACTGAGCCCATGCGCGATAGGCATCGTTCTCCGTAGAGCTCCAATAAAGGCTATCTACAAAACCACCCACAATGCTTTTTTGCTGGTACAGCAGATTTAATTCAAATTTAGAGGGCAAATACCAGTCGCCATAACAAGTTTCATCAACAGTGTCTGCATACGGTGCATCGCCATGAACGGTGTAATCATTGGCTACTTTTGCAGCACAAACAAAATCCCTGTCGCCAGTCTTTGCCGCCACAATGGTTGTGGTGTTTGCCGCCCCAGCACCAATGCCATCTCCCGTTGCTCCCGTTGTTTTAAGCACAGCACTATTCCATGGCCTGTAATTGACAACCCCGTCCGTCAAATCAGACAACGCTGCGATTAATCCATGCTGCCCGGTTGCATCGACATAAAACACAATCCCACCACCGAAATGATCGCCTACCTTCTTAGGCGCGAAATAGGATTTCTCGATTAATACCCTCAGATCGGCGACACCCTGTCGCGCTTTATCCAAGATTGCTTGCTGCGCAGTATTAATATTGTCCAGAAAAGTAATCGTGTTTTGCATGACTTCAACCCTCCAGTCTGACTGACATCATTATGCTAGCTGTGTATTTGCAGATTCGTTGTAATGTGATGCGCTGCTTAGCGCACGGCGGTCTCTGCGCCTGATTTAGCCTCTAAAACAATTCCAGCAGTAATTGTAAATCCGGTATTTCGGTTAATTTCCACAACATTTTTTCTTTCATAACATCGCAAATAAAACCATACCATCCGTAAATTTGCTCCAAGACTGCCCACCGCAGCACCTTTCCGTTACCTGATGGGGGAAGGTTCATCGCTGTCCGGGAAAACTTGCCCGGCAAACAATCCGGAGCAGGAGGTGAACAGATTTGGCAACAACGCACATCCAAACACTGCTAGAAATTCTTACAGATTAGAATTTACACAGTATATACAGGCAAATAGCAACGACAAGCAACAAATTCACGAAACAGTAAAAAACATAATCGCACACCGGAAGATTAATAAGGCGTTCCAAATGTCAAATAATGCACCGCTCATTCCATCACATCAGTCTCTCAATAGCTTTCGCATTCTTATCGCGCCATTAATTTCTTTTGGGGGATTATTATTATTTTTCTTTATAAGGCATAGTTACCCGGAGCAAATTCCTTTCACGATCTCAATACAACTTGCTCAAGCTATTACTGCAATTTTGTACCTTAACGGAACTTTACTTCTAAATCGCTTGATTGATGTAGTAGTGTGGAACACAGTTAATCAAACGAGAAAACATCCTGTTCCAAAATTATTGCGCGATCTGACAGCCGCCTTCATTTGGCTCTGCGGATTTTCCATTGTTATTATTTTTGTTTTTGATCAATCCATTACTGCAATCCTTACAACATCTGCGGTTATCATGGGTGTCATTGGATTCACCTTAAACCGCTTCATCATGGATGCTTTTGCCGGCATAGTTATCGGATTGCAGCACCCTTTTAAAGAAGGCGATTGGATTCAATTCAATGACACATGGAGCATCGGACGAATAATTGAAATAAACTGGCGCTCGGTTCGGCTAATGACCACCGATGAAATCATCTATTTGATAACAAACAGTGAGCTTATTGATAATCCGATTAGAATCTATTCCCAGCCCGAGCCGTTTTTCCGCGATGAAATTAAAATCACGCTTCCCTACGATCTAACTGCTTATCAAGCTCAACGGATTCTTTTAGGCGCTGCCGATCAGGTAGAAGATATTGCCGCCATACCGCGCAAATCGATTGTCAGCATCGACGACTATACTGATCGGGGAATAATGTGGCGACTATTATATTGGTGTCCTAGTCCCGGATTGATCCCGTCAACTAGATTTAAAGTGCACCAGAATATCTTACGAAATCTATTTATCGCCGGTGTCCAAATCCCTTTCCCGACACAGATCTTTCAACACCGAGCACCGGATGAAACAATCTCTGGAAGCATGACCGGAATCGATAGGCTATTGGCACGTACCTCACTCTTTTCCAGCTTTACTAACCAAGAATTACTTTACTTATCCCAGCATATTAAAAACAAATTATTTACAGCAGGTTGTCCTATCCTGCACCAAGGAGAGCCTGGAGATTCTCTTTTTATATTACGCGACGGCTTGCTTTCCGTCCGAATTACAGATAAAAACAATATCGAAAGAGAAATCGATCGAATAGCTCCAGGGCAATTTTTTGGCGAAAGATCGTTGTTGCTCGGCGATGTACGCAGCGCAACCGTAACTCCCATTGTCGATTCGACCGTTTCTGAAATAACAAAAACCACGATGTCAAAACTGCTAATGGATCGCCCAGAATTGGCCAATCATTTAAGTGATATTCTAAGTAAGCGGCAAAACTACAATGCTAATAAAATGGAATCCTTCAATAACTTGGATAAAGAAATGAATCACTCGCAGTCTCAAAAAATGCTCGAAAGAATAAAAGCATTTTTTAGCTTAAAGGAATAGATAGAATCTAACGACATGACTCACAGATCAAAACATTCCCTTAGCAGAGCTTGCAGCATCTTTCTTCTTATCGCCACAATCAAATTAAAGGTATAACAATTAGCTTCCAAATCCTGCTACTGGGCTATGGCGAAATGGGCCATGCGCTGGAATTTCTGCTCAAAAATCGCCATCGCATCGACATCTGGGAAAAATTTCCGCAACCGGAGTTTACCTCGGCAATCTTAACCAATAGCGCGCCGCATGCGGATATCGCGTTTTTTTGCCTGCCGGTCAATCCGCATCGCGAAGTGGCACGGCAAATCGCACCGCTGCTGAAAGATTCCTGCCTATGCGTCAGCATCGCCAAAGGCTTGGACGAGTCGGGCAAAACCGCCGCGCAAATCTTCGCGGAAAACCTACCGGCACAACAACCTTACGCGCTGCTGTACGGCCCGATGATTGCCGAGGAAATCCGCGCCGGGCGCGATGCGTTTGCGCAAGTGGGTTGCCGCGATAGGGCGTCATTTGAAAAATTGTCCATGTGTTTTCGGCACACAGCCTTGTATCTCGAACACACTTTCGATATTCCCGGTATCAGTTGGTCGGTGATTTTAAAGAATGTCTATGCCATGGCATTCGGCATCGCCGACGAACTCCAACTCGGCGACAACATGCGCGGCTATCTCGCGGTGGCGGCACTACGCGAACTGAATCAAATCGCGCTCTCGATGGGCGGCCAACCCGGCAGCCCCTATCATTTGGCCGGACTGGGCGACCTGATCACCACCGCCACCAGCGAAAACTCGCACCACCACGAATTAGGCCGCAAATTGGCGCGCGGGGAAACGGACGACATCACCGGCGAAGGGCCACACACGCTGGCGATGATCAAGCAACACCGGCCCTTTGACGCGATGCAATATCCACTGTTTCAATTGATCGACACCATCATCCAGCAACCGCACGACGTGCGCGGTAAGATCAAGGCTTATCTGGAACTTGGCAGAGGGGATATCATTTGCCGCGCATGAACAGCTTATCCAATTCGGCAAGCGTTGTTTCGAACCAAGTCGGTCGGCCGTGATTACATTGATCGGCGCGCTCGGTTTTTTCCATGTCGCGCAGCAACGCGTTCATTTCTTCAACGGTTAATTTGCGGTTGGCGCGCACGGCGCCGTGACAGGCCATAGTGGCGAGCAGTTCGTTGCGCTTGGCGGTGAGAATCCGGCTTGCGCCGTAGTCATGGATTTCACGCAAGATGTCATGCGCCAATCGTGCAACATCGGCGTGTTGCAATGCAGCAGGTACTGAACGGACAGCCAATGCCGTCGGCGACAACACAGCGATTTCAAAACCCAGTTGCGCAATCGTTTGCTCATGTTCTTCGGCCACAGCGACTTCCAAGCTATCGGCTTGGAAAGTAACCGGGATCAACAGCGATTGCATGGCCACGGCTTGATCGTCGAATGCTTGCTTGAGTTTTTCGTACAAAATTCGCTCATGCGCGGCGTGCATATCGACCACCACCAAGCCGCGCTCGTTTTGCGCCAATATGTAAATGCCATGCAGTTGCCCCAGCGCAAACCCCAGCGGATGCATTTCCGGCTGTTCTTGCGCTACTTCCGTCGCAACGGGCGCGTTTGTTTGCGCTATCGGCTGATCGGCTGCCGCACGCAGAGGCGGCGCATCGGTATTCATCTCCGTGCCAAATAGTGCGCGATAAAAACCGGATGGCTGCGCTGCGGCCCTCGGTTGAGAAAAATTTGATTTAGGATAGGCAGGATACGAACGAACCGACTGCTCGGCCGGTTCAATGCTTGTTTCGCGCCCCGGTGCCGCCAATGCTTTGTTGATCGCATGAAAAATGAATTGGTGCAGGGCGCGCGATTCGCGGAAACGGACTTCGGTTTTGGCCGGATGCACATTGACATCGACATTTTCCGGATCAATGTCCAGAAACAACACAAAAGCCGGATGCCTGTCCAAATGCAATACATCGCGGTACGCCTCGCGCAACGCATGCGAAATCAGCTTGTCGCTGACAAAACGGTTATTGACGAAAAAATACTGCGCATCGCGCGATGCACGAGCATAAGCAGGCAATGCCACCATGCCGCGCAACTGCATGCCGACGGATTGCTCGTGCACTGCTGCAGCCATTTGTCCGAACTCTTCGCCCAGTATCGCTGCGATTCGCTGCGTTGTATCGCTGGCACGCAATTGGTGACGCACTTTTCCGTTATGCTGCAAAACGAATTCAATGCCGCATTGCGACAGCGCGATACGCTTGAACACTTCCTCGCAGTGCGCAAATTCGGTGGCGTCCGATTTGAGGAATTTTCTTCTGGCAGGGATGTTGAAATACAGCTCATTGACATCCAGTACCGTTCCCCTTGTCAGCGCAGCAGGTGCTGGCTGAGAAACTGCATTGCCTTCGGCGTGGATTTGCCATGCATGTTCTTGTTGTGCGTGCTGGCTGGTCATTGTCAGCTTGGATACGGCGGCGATACTGGCCAAAGCTTCGCCGCGAAATCCGAGACTGGCGATGCTGTATAAATCGTCCAACGTGCTGATCTTGCTGGTACTGTGTCGCGTCAACGCCAACAACAACTCATCCTTGGCAATGCCGCTGCCATCATCGCTGACGCGAATTTGCTTGATACCGCCTTGTTGCAGTTGCACGGTGATTTTCCTGGCACCCGAATCGACGCTGTTTTCCAGAATTTCTTTCAATGCCGAAGCCGGACGCTCAACCACCTCACCGGCAGCGATTTGATTGATCAATAATTCGGGGAGCGGTTTAATGGCTGGCATGGATAAACGAAAACAGCAAAAATTGCGATTATAATGCGGAAGCGGATATTTCCAGGCACTTTATGGCAGAAAACCGCTCCAAAGTGCGCAAACAAATTCAGCAACATCCCTTCCGGAATGGTTTTCAATGAACGGGGTTGATAAAAAACTCGCGCATCAGGAAATCCTCCAATCCGGCAGTGTCTTTTTCGCGCGCCGACAATACGACAACGCGATGCAGCCGATGCGATTCCCAATTGAAATCTTCTTTGTAATATTCGCGGATCAATTCGATCATGCGTCGGATAATCGCGCGCTCAACGCTGCCATCCGGCCCTGCGGTGACTTGAACCATTTGCAAACGCGGGTTGCTTTGCCCGGTAGTCCAAGCACGGAACGAAAATTCGGCTGTGCGCGGGCCGATACGCTGGATCTGGAAAATACCGCTGGTGCCGGGGTTTTGCAAATTGCGCCGGATATTGGCCATACGGATTTCATCCGCCGTGGGTTGCTTGGCAGTGTTAGACGGAATGCCTTCCGAGTCGTCGAACAACCCTTCGGCGCGGCGGCGCGCTTTGGCCCGATTGATGAATTCTGAAAGATCCGTCGGCGCTTCCGCCGATTCTTCACGCGCTTTGGTTTTGGCGACTTCCTGTTCGGGTATCGGCGTTTTAGGTTTGCTAGGCTGCACAGTAGCCTTGGGCTTGGTTTGCGGACGCGAAGCCGGAGTCTTTGCCGGGGGCGGTGGTTGTTTCGGCGCCGGTTTTGCTTCCGTTACTTCGGGCTGCTCCGGCGTTGGCGTGCTGGGTGGAGCAACTGGCATCGATGCGGTTGCTTCTTCGGATTCGTTCAAGTCGATAAAGCTTGCCGCAATGGGAGGCGGTGTGTCGATTTCCACTTCCGGCATCGACAGAAAGAAACCGATGCCCCAAATCATCAGCAGCCAGATAAGCGCAGCCAGCGGCAACGGCCACCACAGGCGAATTTCTTTCGATCGGGATCTTGCTGCCATACCGTTCTGCGTTATTTGTGCTTCACCGCGATCAAAAATTGCTGTGCACCGGCAGCACGCGCCCGCAGCATGGCTTGCACGACGATACCTTGCGGCGCTTCGTTGTCGGCAGATACGATCAGCTTCTGTTTGGAATCGGCGAGTAGCGGTTTAAGCGTGGTTGCCAGCGTGTCCAGTGTAACGGCTGTTTGGTTAACAAAAATCTTGCTGTCTTTGGTCAATGTCAATGTCACCGGTTTTTCCGCAGTCAATTTCTCGGCTTGTCCTTCGGGCAAGTCTACTTGCAGCGAATCCAGCTTTTGCATCGATAAAGAAGCGAGCATGAAGGTTGCCAGCAAGAAAAACATCACGTCGATCATCGGAATGATCTCGATCTTGCCTTTCGAGATGGAGCGGGATTTACGCAGTTTCATCGGCCACTTCCTGCTGATCCCGGCGAATATTATCGATCAATCGCGTGCCTAATCGTTCCATTTCGTCCATGGTCAGCGACTGCAGGCGGGAAAAGAAATTGAATCCGAATAAAGCGATCAATGCGATGACCAATCCGACCACCGTCGCGATCAGCGCTTCCGCAACACCGCCGGTCACTGCGGTTGGATTGACGACGCCTTCGCTGCCGATTACTTGGAATGCGGTCATCATACCGATCACGGTTCCGACCAAGCCCAATAACGGTGCCGCCGTCACAATGGTTTCCAGCACCCATAGCCGACGCGCCAGCGCTTCTTCGATGATTTGCGCTTCGTCAGCCGCGCGGGATTCGGTCCACCAGGCGGGTTGATGTCGATTGGAAATGACCACTTCGAAAAAACGCTTGTAATAATGACGGCTATCCAATCCGGAGAGTATTTTTTCCAGATCGTTCCATTTGAAACCATAAGTTTCGACCAGATTCAGCAAATCGTTGGAGAGGCGCGCATAACGCCAATAGACAAATGCTTTCTCGAGCATGATCGCCATGGCGACAATACCCAGCAGAATCAATGGGATGATAATAACTCCACCAAGCTTTAACATGACCCAGGCTTGATTCAATTCTTCCATTATATTTAACTCCAGATTAAGGCTATTCATAAGGCTGCAAAAGATCGGTACGGATTAGATAGGGATTGAGCATACAGAGTGGGGTATATCTATATCGCCGTGTAATTTCATCGAAAATTGTGCAAACAGGGCTTGACTCTCCAAGCCGGACAACTGTTAAGAATAGTGGAAAACTTCAGCGGTTGAAACTGTTTAGTGGCAAAATGGATCGCTTATGTTGCTTTGTTGCGAAAATGCACGAAGCCGATGCGGCTTATTCTTTGCTAGGATTCAATTTCAAAAAAATCGGCACGACAATGTTAAAACGAATTCCCCTTTTGCTTATTTTACTGGCGTCGGCAATGCCCTTGCAAGCCGGATGGATAAAAGCCGACGCGGCACCGAAACCGGGCGAATCGCATTATTTCGATCCCGAAACGGTGCAGCAAAGCGATTCGCATCGAAAGGTTTGGATGTTGTCGAGCTACGACGAAAAACAACCGGGTGGCCATCAATCGGTCAAAACATTGTATCAATTCGATTGCATCGGCAACAAAGCGCGAACGGTCACTATCCTGCTCTATCCCGATAAAGCCGCAACAACCGCCGTAATCGGAGCGCACCACGATGAAAATCGCGAGTGGTTTCCGTTTTCGCCGCAATCTGTTTTCGGCCAGATCGCAAAATCGATTTGCGCCGAATAAATGGATGAAAAATCCCTCCTTTTTCCGGAATCCGCCCGATTTGCGTATGGTATGGTAAAGATAATCGCTATAATATAAAGCTTAATTGATCATAGCTATCCAAGATCCGAATTCTTTTTTTCAAACACCCATCTTGCTTCGTTTATCATGCGCCCCATTCTAAAATCCAGTAAGTTAGTCAATGTTTGCTACGACATTCGTGGGCCGGTGCTCGAACGCGCGCGGCAAATGGAGGACGAAGGTCATCACATCATCAAGTTGAACATCGGCAATCCGGCGACGTTCGGCTTCGACGTGCCGGAAGAAATCCTGCAGGACGTGATCCGCAATTTGTCAGCAGCGTCGGGCTACTGCGACTCCAAAGGGTTGTTCGCCGCGCGCAAGGCGATCATGCATTACACACAGGAAAAGCAGATCAAAAACGTGCAGCTCGACGATATTTTTGTCGGCAACGGCGTCTCCGAGTTGGTGGTTCTGACGATGCAAGCTTTACTGGATAACGGTGACGAGGTATTGATCCCGATGCCCGATTACCCACTGTGGACGGCTGCGGTGGTGCTTTCGGGCGGCGTGGCGCAGCATTATTTATGCAACGAGGAAACCGGATGGCTGCCGGATCTGGACGATATTCGCGCCAAGATTAACCCGAGAACGCGTGCTATCGTCATCATCAATCCTAACAATCCGACTGGCGCGCTGTATCCGAAAGAGTTGTTGCTGCAAATCATCGACATCGCGCGTGAACATCAGTTGATCATTTATGCCGACGAGATTTACGACAAGATTTTGTATGAGGATGCAACGCATACGTCGATTGCATCACTGGCCGACGATGTATTGTTCGTGACCTTTAACGGCTTATCCAAAAATTACCGCGCGGCGGGTTTTCGCTCCGGCTGGGCGGTGGTATCCGGCGAGAAGAGCCATGCGCGCGATTACATCGCCGGACTGAATATGCTCGCTTCGATGCGATTGTGCGCCAACGTGCCGTCGCAATTCGGCATTCAAACCGCATTGGGTGGGTATCAGAGTATTTACGATTTGACCATGCCGACCGGGCGCTTGATGAAACAACGCGACGTGGCATGGAAACTGCTGACCGACATCCCCGGCGTGTCCTGCTTCAAGCCGCAATCGGCGCTGTATTTGTTTCCGCGCCTGGATCCGGAAATCTATCCGGTTGAGAACGACCAACAATTGGTGCTGGATTTGTTGCTGGAAGAGAAGGTATTGCTGGTGCAAGGCACCGGTTTCAACTGGATGAATCCGGATCATTTCCGCGTCGTGTTCTTGCCCAATGTCGACGATTTAACCGAAGCGGTTAGCCGCATTGCGAATTTTCTGCATCGCTACCGTAAGCGCTACGGTACTAATTAACCCCGCGTGCTGCGATATTTCTCGCTTATAATCACGCGCAGCTTAACTTTCAGTCTTTACAGTAAAACATTATGAATCCGATACAAATAGGTTTATTAGGCATTGGCACCGTCGGCGGTGGCACCTACACCGTCCTGAAACGCAACCGGGAAGAAATCGCGCGCCGTGCGGGCCGGGAAATCGTCGTCAAAATGATTGCCGACAAGGATCTGGATAGAGCCAGAAGCTTTGCCGATCCCGGCGTGATCGTGACCGGCGACGGTCATGAAGTCACCAGAAACCCCGATATCGATATCGTGGTGGAGTTGATCGGCGGGCAAACCATCGCCAAGGAATTGATCCTGGAAGCGATTGCCAACGGCAAGCATGTCGTGACCGCGAACAAAGCCTTGCTGGCCAATCACGGCACCGAGATTTTCGCGGCGGCGCGCGCCAAGGGTGTGATTGTCGCATTTGAGGCGGCAGTGGCGGGCGGCATTCCGATCATCAAAGCATTGCGCGAGGGTTTGACGGCAAACCGGATTACGTGGATTGCCGGTATTATCAACGGCACGTCGAATTTCATTTTGTCGGAGATGCGCGACAAAGGGCTGTCGTTTGAAACCGTTCTGGCGCAGGCGCAAAAGCTCGGCTATGCCGAAGCCGATCCGACGTATGACATCGAAGGCATCGATGCAGCGCATAAAATCACCTTAATGTCGGCAATCGCGTTCGGCATCCCGGTGCAATTCAGCAAAGTGTATACCGAAGGCATTACAAAACTGACCGGAGAAGACATCCGTTACGCCGAAGAACTGGGTTACCGCATCAAACTGCTCGGTATCACCAAGCGCGTGGAAAAAGGCATCGAACTGCGCGTGCATCCGACGCTGATTCCGATCAAACGCTTGATCGCCAACGTCGAAGGCGTGATGAACGCAATTGTGGTCAAGGGAGATGCCGTGGGAGCGACGTTGTATTACGGTGCCGGTGCCGGTGCCGAACCCACCGCCAGTTCGGTCATCGCCGATTTGGTCGACGTGACGCGCCTGCACACCGCCGATCCGAAACATCGCGTGCCGCCGCTGTCGTTCCAGCCCGATTTGCTGTCCGATACGCCCGTGATTCCGATGGAAGATGTCGAGACATCGTATTATCTGCGCATTCAAGTGATCGACAAGCCGGGCGTAATGGCTGAAATCACCCGCATCGTCGCGGACAATCAGATTTCCATCAGCGCCTTGCTGCAAAAAGAAGCCAGCGACGAATCGGATCAAGTCAGCATCATCATGTTGACGCACACGACGATTGAAAAACACATCAATGCGGCGATTGCTCGCATCGAAGCGTTGCCGTTCGTGACCGGAAAGATATTCCGTATTCGCATCGAAGAACTTAACAACTAATCCGAAACCATTCTCAGCATGCGCTACATTTCAACGCGCGGCGGTATGCCGCCCAAATCGTTTTCTGAAATTCTATTGAGCGGCTTATCGCCGGACGGCGGGCTGGCGATCCCGGAGGCTTATCCCAAAATCACCGCAGCCGAGCTTGCCACGTGGCGGGGGTTAAGTTACCCGTCGCTGGCGTTTGAAATCCTATCGCGCTTCGTCGACGACATTCCAGCGGATGATTTGCGCAGCATCATCAACCAAACTTACACCGCCGAAGTATTCGGCACGCCGGACATCACGCCGCTGAAAACGTTGGAACCGGGGCTGCATATTTTGGGGTTGTCGAACGGGCCGACGCTGGCGTTCAAGGACATCGCGATGCAATTGCTCGGCAATCTGTTCCAATACCAATTGGATAAAACCGGCGACGAATTGAACATCCTTGGCGCAACCTCGGGCGATACCGGCTCCAGCGCCGAATATGCAATGCGCGGCAAGCGCGGCATCCGTGTGTTCATGCTGTCGCCGCTCGGCAAGATGAGCCGCTTCCAGACCGCGCAAATGTTTTCGCTGCAAGACAAAAACATTTTCAACATCGCCATCCGTGGCGTGTTCGACGACTGCCAGGACATCGTCAAAGCAGTCAGCAACGACCATGCTTTCAAACAATCGCATCGCATCGGCACGGTCAATTCGATCAACTGGGCGCGCATCGTCGCGCAAGTGGTGTATTACTTCAAAGGCTATTTCGCCGCGACAAAAGCCAACGACGAGCAAGTATCGTTTGCTGTGCCGTCCGGCAATTTCGGCAACATCTGCGCCGGGCATGTCGCTCGGATGATGGGACTGCCGATCAAGCGCCTGATTCTGGCGACCAACGAAAATGACGTGCTCGACGAATTCTTCCGCACCGGCATCTATCGTCCGCGCACCACTACCGAGACCCAACACACCAGTAGCCCGTCGATGGATATCTCCAAAGCGTCCAATTTCGAACGTTTCATCTTCGATCTGACCGGACGCAATGCACAACAAGTCAAGGAACTGTGGTCGGCAGTCGACCAAGGCCAGTCTTTCGACTTATCACAAACGCCGCTGTTCGCCAAAATTTGCGATTATGGTTTCGTCTCCGGCAGCAGCAACCACGCCGCGCGCATCAACACCATCCGTGACATCTACCAACGCTACCACATTCTGGTCGATACCCATACCGCCGATGGCCTCAAAGTTGGCCAAGTGCACC
>JALRCN010000160.1 GCA_023257295.1 Nitrosomonas sp.
ATTAGGGCTTAAAACTGGTCGGGGTGGAGAGATTCGAACTCCCGACATCCTGGTCCCAAACCAGGCGCGCTACCAGACTACGCTACACCCCGAAAAAGGCGACACTATACCTTTTTGAGGGGGAGACGTCAATTTCTCGTCGCCGATAAAATAGATACGCAATAAATCGATCCCGTATAATTTGACTGTCGATTTTGTCGGCGTGCATCCCGTTCATCTTTTTGTCTTTTTCTGTTTTGCCATTTTATGACTGCTATTTCACCATCGGGTTGCGATCAAGAAATTTTGAATTGTCGGCAATGCCCTCGCTTGGCCGGTTTTTTGCAAACCGTGAAGAATCGTTACCCCGATTACCATGCGCGTCCGGTGATTTCATTCGGCGATCCGACGCCGAAATTGCTGATCGTCGGTTTAGCGCCCGGCATGCATGGCGCCAATCGTACCGGACGGCCGTTTACCGGCGATTATGCGGGAATATTGTTGTATCGGACGTTGCATCGATTCGGTTTTGCTACGCACAGCGAATCGGTATCGCAAGACGACGGATTGCGGTTGATCGGGTGCCGGATTACCAATGCAGTGAAGTGCTTGCCGCCGGAAAATAAACCGGTTCTGCAGGAAATAAAGCAGTGTAATCGTTATTTATCGATGGAAATAAATCGGTTTGCGCAAAATGGCGGTGTTTCCGTGCTGGCGCTCGGCACGGTGGCGCACCAAGCGGTGTTGATGAGCTTGCAATTGAAAGCAAAGGATTATGCGTTTGCGCATGGCGCGGCTCATTGTTTGCCGGTGGGCAACGGCTTGCGGCTTTATGACAGCTATCACTGCAGCCGCTACAATACGCAGACCAAGCGCCTCACAACAGAAATGTTTGAGCGGGTGTTTGCGCAAATCGGTGAAGATATTAACTTATAAATCAATCAATAGCAGGAGTATTCTTATGCCTTACGTCAATATTCGCGTTGCCGGGAAATTAACCGCCGAGCAAAAACAGCAGATTGCTACCGAATTGACCGACACGCTGGAGCGTGTTGCAAACAAACCGAAATCATACACTTACATTAGTTTTGATGAGCTTCCCGAAGAAAATTGGGCGGTCGCGGGGAAATTGCTCACCAACGGGGACTAACTGGTTTGTCGCAAATCGGTTTTGACGCCAAGGAAATTTGCCGGAATCTGCCGCTGCAGCCGGGCGTTTATCGCATGATCAACGCCAAAGGCGAGGTGATCTACGTCGGTAAGGCGGTTAGTCTCAAGAAGCGCGTCTCGTCTTATTTTCAGAAAAGCAATCTGGCGCCCAGAACGCAATTGATGGTGTCGCAAGTAACCGGCATCGAAACCACGATAACGCGCTCCGAAGCCGAGGCATTGCTGCTGGAAAACAATTTGATCAAAAGCCTGAAGCCGCGTTACAACATTCTGTTCCGGGACGATAAATCGTATCCGTACGTCATTCTGAGCGGGCACGAATTTCCCCGCCTCGGGTTTTATCGCGGTGTGCTGGATAAAGCGCATCAATATTTTGGCCCTTATCCGAACGCCGGTATCGTGCGGGAAAGCATTCAATTGCTGCAAAAAATCTTCCGCTTGCGCACCTGCGAAGACAGCGTGTTCAATAACCGCACCCGGCCGTGTTTATTGTTCCAAATCAAACGCTGCAGCGGACCATGTATCGACCGAATCAGTCCCCGGGACTATCAAATCGATGTCAAAAATGCCGAATTGTTTTTGCAAGGCAAGCAAACCGAAGTGATGGAAGCGATCAACGCCAAAATGCTGCAAGCTTCCGAGCAGATGAAATACGAGCAGGCGGCCATGTTGCGCGATCAAATCCAAGCATTGCGCCGGATTCGCGAGAAGCAATTTGTCGACAGCGGCAAAGCGCTCGATGCCGATGTGGTGGCCTGTGCGGTATCGCCGGACGATTCCGGCAAGGTATGTGTCAATCTGGCGATGATTCGGGGCGGGCGGCATTTGGGCGACAAAAGCTTTTTCCCGCAAAATGCCGACGATTACACTGCGGTCAACGTGGTCGAAGCGTTTCTGGCGCAGCATTATCTGAATCGCAGTGCGCCGCCGCTGATTGTTTCGGGCGAGAAAATCGAGCGCGAAGCATTGCAGCAACTGCTGACCGAGCAATGCGGACACAAAATCGCCATTCAACTCAATCCGATCGGCGAGAAACGCGTGTGGCTCGATATGGCGGCCGAGAATGCGCAATTGGCGCTGAAGCAAGCGATGAGCCGCCAAGCGAGCCAGGAAAAGCGTTTGCAAGCGTTGCAGCAGGAATTGAACATGCCGGGCATACAGCGCATCGAGTGTTTCGACATCAGCCATACGCTCGGCGAGGCGACGGTGGCGTCGTGTGTGGTTTACGACAATTGCGCCATGCGTAATAACGAGTATCGCCGCTATAACATCGAAGGCATCACGCCGGGCGACGATTATGCTGCGATGCGGGAAGCGTTGTCGCGGCGTTATCAAAAGGTGGCCAGCGGAGAAGGGCAGTTGCCCGATTTGATTTTGATCGACGGCGGCAAAGGGCAAGTGACGGCAGCGCAGGAAGCTTTGCAGGAATTGGGCATATCCGATGCGAATTTATTGGGCGTCGCTAAAGGCGAAGAGCGCAAGCCCGGTTTGGAGCAATTGATTTCTCCACTGTCCGAAAAGCCGTTACAATTGCCAAGCGAACACGCAGCGTTACACTTAATTCAACAAATTCGCGATGAAGCGCATCGTTTTGCGATTCAAGGTCATCGAGGTCGGCGTGCAAAAGCCAGAACCAGTTCCAGTCTGGAAAACATCGACGGCGTCGGCGCCAAACGCCGGCAGCGGTTACTTGGCCGGTTTGGCGGATTGAAAGGCGTATTGACCGCAAGCATCGAAGAATTGCAACAAACAGAAGGAATCAGCCGAAAACTGGCGGAAAAAATCTATCGCGAATTGCATTGATACGCTTCCCATTAATTTACAATTCCCATTTCATGCCTTATAACCTGCCCAATTTATTAACCTGGCTGCGCATCGTCGCGATTCCGTTATTTGTCGGTATTTTTTATTTGCCGCATTCGTGGTTGACGCCCGACCAGCAAAATCTCGTTGCTACGCTGATTTTTGCCGGTGCAGCTGTTACCGATTGGTTGGATGGCTATTTGGCGCGTGTGCTGAACCAAACTTCAGCATTCGGCGCATTTCTCGATCCGGTCGCCGATAAACTGATGGTCTCTGCCGCGTTGATTGTATTGGTATACCTGGGGCGGTTGGATGCGCCTATCGCATTAATCATCATCGGGCGCGAAATTACTGTCTCCGCACTGCGCGAATGGATGGCGCAAATCGGCCAATCGAAAAGCGTTGCGGTATCTTTTCTCGGCAAAATCAAAACCACGTCGCAAATGATCGCGATTCCGCTGTTGCTTTATCATGAAAATATCGGCGGCTTTTTTGACGCGCATACGGTAGGTATTTGGTTTATCTATATCGCTTCGGTGCTGACCTTGTGGTCAATGTTTTATTATCTGAAGGCGGCGATGCCGCAGGTATTGAAAAATTAAGCAGCTTTGAGCCAATCTGCCGTACATTGTTGACTGCGAAATTTTCGCGGTTCGAAGCCTTCGTTGCGTCCGCAACAACAATTCCCAAGTCCCTGATAGCAATTGATCTTGGCCAAAAAACACAATGAATTTTTTCTTTTCACCGTGAAAATGCATAAAAATTTTCTGCGCTGAAATAATTTGTGTTGTACTATTGGTGCCGTGGTATTCTATTTTATCTACAAGATATAGTGGTTTGCGAGAATAATACTATTTCATTGAATCCATGGAAATTTGTATTTTCTTTGATGAATAATCAGTCAGTCAGTCAGGAGGAATCATCGATGCAGCTTGCGACAGAACATACTAACCTCAAACCTGTTTCCGGAAGCCAAAGTTTTATGGATACGCCCACACAAAATTCCCGTTTTTCCCAGCATAAAGTAATTCGCCGCAACGGTGCGGTGGTTGCCTTTGAGCCGGGTAAGATCTCGGTTGCGATGACCAAGGCCTTTATCGCCGTCGATGGCGGACAAGGAGCGGCATCGGTACGGGTGCGCGAAGTGGTGTCCAGCCTGACCGACGATGTAGTGAATGCGTTACTGCGCCGTCAACCGGATAGCGGCACATTTCATATCGAAGACATTCAGGACCAAGTCGAACTCGCGTTGATGCGCTCGGGCGAGCACGATGTGGCGCGCGCTTATGTGTTGTACCGCGAAGAGCGTTCGCGCGAGCGGGCAAAACAGAAACAACAGCAAAAAGCCGAAACATCGGCCGATACGATGTATGCGATCGATAACGGGCAGCGGGTACCGTTGGATGTTGCCAAATTATCCGCGCTGATCGAATCGTCTTGTACCGGTTTGGGCAATACCGTCGATCCATCGCTGATTCTGAAAGCCACGCTGAAAGATTTATACGACGGCGTATCGCTCGACGAAGTTCGAAAATCGCTGATCTTGTCGGCACGCGTCCTAATTGAGAAAGACCCGGCCTACAGTCATGTCACCGCACGCTTGCTGTTGAACAACATGCGTCACGAAGTACTGGGCGAGGAAGTGTCGCAGCAGGCGATGCATACGCAATATAAGGAATATTTCTCGGTTTTTATCAAACGCGGCATTGAAGCAGAATTGCTCGATCAGCGTTTGGCGCAATTCGATTTGGACCGTCTGGGTGATGCGCTGAATGCCGATCGCGACCTGCAATTCGATTATCTGGGGCTGCAAACCTTGTACGACCGCTATTTCCTGCATATTGATGAGCGTCGTATCGAATTGCCGCAGGCATTTTTCATGCGTGTGGCGATGGGTCTGGCGCTGAACGAAATTGATCGTGAAGCACGTGCCATCGAGTTTTATCAGGTGCTGTCATCGTTCGATTTCATGAGCTCGACGCCGACCTTGTTCAATTCCGGCAGCAACCGCTCGCAGCTGTCGTCGTGCTATCTGACC
>JALRCN010000201.1 GCA_023257295.1 Nitrosomonas sp.
TCCGGTCGCTGCCTGCTATCCGGTTATTTCAACCACCGCGATCCGAATCAAGGCACGTGCACCAATTCCTGTCGATGGGATTACAAAGTCAAAGCGGCGGTGGAAAACGACAGCGGCGATATTCAGCAATTGGAAACCATAGACTTTGACTTCGGGCAAGCGGTGCAGCAAGCGGAACAATCCAGCATGGCAGGTGGCTGCGGCTCGATCCCGCGCCACCCGCTGGCCGATGAAGTGTATTTGATCGAAGAAAAAGAGCGTCCCGGTCAGATGATGCCGATCATGGAAGACGAACACGGCACTTACATCATGAATTCCAAGGATCTGCGCGCGGTGGAGCATGTCGAAAGACTGGTCAAAATCGGTGTCGATTCGTTGAAGATCGAAGGCCGCACTAAGTCTTTATATTATGTGGCGAGAACCGCGCAGGTTTACCGCAAAGCCATCGACGATGCGGCGGCGAACAAGCCGTTCGATCTTGCTTTGCTGGGCGAATTGGAAGGACTGGCGAATCGCGGTTATACCAGCGGTTTTTATCAACGCCATAGCACGCATGAAACGCAAAATTATATGCGCGGACATTCCGAATCCAATCGCAGCCAATATGTTGGCGATGTCACCGGTTTCGACGCCGACAGCGGCATGGGGGAAGTATTGGTTAAAAACCGCTTTCAAATCGGCGACCGGCTTGAAATCATTCATCCGAGCGGCAATCAGGTGATCGAGCTGGCGCAAATGCTGGATTCCGCCGGACGCCCAACCCAAATTGCACCGGGCAGCGGACACCGCGTCAAGATTCCGTTGAATGGGAATCTGAAGAATGCTTTTGTGGCAAGATTTTTTTGAATCTGATGAAAACCAAACGAGTTTGACCCACTGCTGTCCCACAAATAAATTGAGCAATTACTCAGAGAGCATAAAAAAGCGATCTGTAAGAATTTCTAGCGTTGTTTACAGTATTTGGGAGAATACTGTAGATGAACATACATAAACGCACCCGCTTAACTTTACTGGATCGTC
>JALRCN010000011.1 GCA_023257295.1 Nitrosomonas sp.
GCCGGTAATCCAATTGCTTGCTGGCTTGAGTGCGCCAGTTATTATTATGCACTTGCAGGCTCAGGTGCGAATCCGGTTTGTTGTTGTAATGCCAATCGATGCGGATTTTCTGTCCTTGCAGGTTTTTGAGGTACACATAGAAATATACCGGTTTTGATTCGCCGGGGCGCAATTGCACAGTGTCTATGCTGTCGACCGGCTCGCGCGCTCTGATGGCATGACTTAATTGCGCCCTGAGTACTTCCGGATGATCGGCTGCGGTGCGGGGTTTCAGTCGTGCGGCAATCTTAGGTATTTCTTTTTCGGCGGCATTGCTTCGGTTGGCGATGTTTTTTGGAACAGGTTTCCGGGCGGGCTTGACGACCGGCTTTGATGCAGTTGCGGCTTGATTCGATGGCGGTGCGGCAATCGGTTGCGCTGCCTCGGATTGCTCGTCGGATTTTGCCGTAACGACCGGTGTCTCGCCGGGTGCCGAAACCGGAAACTCATTTTGCTCTGCGCGCTGCGGTTTTTTATTGCTTTCGCCGGTGAATAGAAGCGATCCCATCAACACTAACAGCGATAGCGCAAACAAAACGCCGATGCCGATTTTTTTCCAGTCCCATACTTGTTCGTAAACAATTTCGGGGTTGGCATAAGATTCTTCAATGGCATGCGGTTGCGGTTGTTGGATTTTGATGCGAATTTTTAGTTTATTGTCGCTCATGTCGATGATTTCGAGACAGGATGATATCAAGTGGGTAGTATTTTGTTGGAATGCGCAGTATAAAGGATTTTTTACAAAAGAGCCGGAACGGTGCCGCGCTCTTTTCTGCATGGTTTATCGGTCATGAATGAGAATATCAAAACAATAAAACAGTATGCACAAACGCTACGTGCGCAACTCGATTTGCATAATTACCGCTATAACGTCTTGGATGCTCCTATTGTTCCCGATGCGGAGTATGACCGCTTGTTCCGCGAATTGCAGCAAATCGAGCGGGATAATCCGCAACTGATTACCGCCGATTCGCCGACACAGCGGATCGGTGCCGCACCGCTCAAAACATTTGCGCAAATCACGCATCGCGTACCGATGCTGTCACTCGGCAATGCATTTGAAGATGCCGAAGTCGAGGCCTTCGACCGGCGCGTTTGCGAAGGGTTGGGGGTCGATCGGGTGGAATACGCCGTGGAGCCGAAATTCGACGGATTGGCGGTCAGTTTATGCTACCGGAACGGCCTCTTCACGACCGGTGCAACGCGTGGCGATGGTTATACGGGCGAAGACATTACGTTGAATTTAAAAACTATCAAGTCGATTCCTTTGTCGTTACCGCTTGAGAATCCGCCTGCTTTGCTGGAAGTGCGCGGCGAGGTGTTGATGCTGAAAGCCGATTTTATAGCATTGAATCAGCGCCAGTCCAGTATCGGTGAGAAGGAATTCGCCAATCCGCGCAATGCGGCGGCTGGGTCGCTGCGGCAACTCGATCCCGGTGTGACTGCAACCCGTCGTCTGGCATTTTTTGCTTATGGCGTCGGAGAGTATCAAGGCGGTCAAGTGCCGCAGGATAAGCATAGCCGGTTGATGGCTTATCTGGCCTCGTTGCATTTTCCGGTTGCCAAAGAATGCTCGGTGGCTCAGGGATTGGTGGGGTTATTGGAATATTATCGAACAATCGGTGCGCAACGGGATCGTTTGCCCTACGACATCGACGGTGTGGTATATAAGGTCAATACGTTGGCGCAGCAAGCGCAGTTGGGGTTCGTGTCGCGTGCGCCGCGCTTTGCCGTGGCGCACAAATTTCCGGCGCAGGAGGCGGTTACGCAATTGCTCGATATCGACGTGCAAGTCGGACGCACCGGTGCTTTGACGCCTGTTGCGCGCCTGAATCCGGTGTTTGTCGGCGGCGTCACGGTGACCAATGCGACATTGCATAACGCTGACGAAATTGCGCGCAAAGACGTGCGCATCGGCGATACCGTCATCGTGCGCCGCGCGGGCGATGTGATCCCTGAGGTGGTGTCGGTCGTGCAGGAAAAGCGCCTGCATGAATCACAAATTTTCAACATGCCGCGCCACTGCCCGGTCTGCGGCAGCGAAGCCGAGCGCGAAGAGGGCGAGGCGGACTA
>JALRCN010000080.1 GCA_023257295.1 Nitrosomonas sp.
AACTGCGGCAAAGGTAGTGCCTGGGATGGTAAATAAGAAAAGCAGAGCTATTACAAAAAACAATTTGTTCATAGAATCCCCTTTATCGAAAATTAAAAACCAACCGCCTATCGCAAGACGCAAATAGACTTAAACAATATCGGCTGCAAAATAACTAAGTTGAGTATTTTTTCTAAAAAACCTCCGAGATCGCGGCCAGTAACGGATTTCGGATCCGATTCCCTATTTGACTGCATGTTCCCGTTTACGTATATTCCATTTATACCAAGCCAATGACACACCAATAACCAATTGTATTAACAATATAAACCATGACAACAAAACAACACGTTCAAAACTTATTGCACTTTGTCGACGAAAGCCCAAGCCCATGGCATGCGGTTGCTTCGATTGAAACAACGATTCAATCATTTCAATTCGTCAAACTCGACGAAACAACCAAATGGCAGCTGCAAGCAGGCGGTCGTTATTATGTAATACGCGACGATTCTTCGATTGTGTTGTTTGTTTTGGGAAAGAAAGCGCTTGCGGAATCGGGTTTCAAAATCATCGGCGCCCATACCGATTCGCCAGGATTTAGAATCAGACCGAATGCCGCAACAACAGGCAATGGCATCGTTCGATTAGGCGTCGAAATCTATGGCGGCCCGATTCTGGCCACGTTCACCGATCGGGATTTAAGTTTGGCCGGACGAGTCAGTTATATCGATAATCGCAAGCATCTGGCGCATAAACTAGTGCGCTTCGACCAACCGCTGTTACGCTTACCGAACCTTGCCATTCACATGAATCGGGGCGTCAATGAAGATGGCTTAAAACTGCATAAACAAAACGAATTGCCACTGCTGCTTGCGCAATTGACCGACGATCAGTTGCCGCAATCTTATTTTCTGACATTATTGGGACATGCTGCCGGCCTTGATGCCGCTACACAAATATTATCGTGGGATTTGGCAGTTTACGATACGCAAAAAGGTGCGTTGTGGGGTGCAAATCAGGAATTCTACGCGAACAGTCAAATCGACAATTTGGCTTCCTGTCATGCAGCATTACAAGCCTTGCTCGACGATACCGTACTGAAAGACAGCGATAGCACGCTGGTTTGCGCGCTCTTCGATCACGAAGAAATTGGCAGTGAAAGTCATATTGGTGCTGCCGGTAGTTTCCTGAGCGACATATTGCAGCGAATCGCCATCGCCACATTGATGGATCGAGAGAGTACTGCGCGCGCGCTGGCAAATAGTTTTCTGATCAGCGCCGACATGGCGCATGCTTATCACCCCAATTTTCCTTCATCGTACGATGCGGAGCACAAAGTTTTCGTCAATAAAGGTCCGGTGATCAAGTCCAATGCGAACCGGCGCTATAGCTCCGAAAGCATTTCTGCCGCACACTTCATACGCTGGTGCGAAGAAGCCGATATCCCGTATCAGCGCTATTCACATCGCAGCGATCTTCCTTGCGGCAGCACCATCGGTCCAATCGCATCGTCCAAACTCGGTATCCGCAGCGTCGATGTCGGCTGCCCGATGTGGGCAATGCACAGTGCACGGGAAAGTGCCGGTGTGCACGATCATGATTATATGATCAGAGTACTAAAACGATTTTTTGGCAATTAGTAAAACACTTAATAATTCGGCGAACGAGATGAAACACAAGGCAGATGAAGCGTATATAAATTAGACATATCATAGTGATATGAATGCCGCCAAAACCATTTTCGAGACACTCGATGTAACAGATCGCTTGCGCGGCCGATCATTCAGCATTTTCTTAGAAAAACTTGCGCCGGTTGTTCATCAATCTTGCGGCACAGCTCTGGGTCGCCGATTGTTATCGATAGCAACATAAGTCAATACGGCCTCAGTCACTTTGATGCAAATCTCATCCCCGCCTTCGCGCACGCCGCGTTGCGCATAAACAGCCACATCGACGGTAATCGAAGTTCGCCCTATTTTGACGATATCGGCATAAAAGCTGACCAGATCACCGACAAACACCGTCTGCTTGAACACAAAAGAATTAACGCCATGAGTAGCGCTGAAGTAACTTGGCATGGTGCCCCGCTTCTAGGCTCGGCCCTTGCTATCGGAATTTTTGACGGCGTACACATTGGCCATCAAGTAATTCTTCAAGAGGGGGTAAGAGAAAACCTGCCAGTAGTTGCACTCACCTTTGATCCTCATCCAACATCAGTATTTGCTCCA
>JALRCN010000099.1 GCA_023257295.1 Nitrosomonas sp.
GGTATTGACTAGGCAGATTGGAAAACACCCAAGATCGGTATTCAGTTACAAGGGCAAGCCAGTCACGCAAGTGAATACAAAAGCTTGGTATAAGGCGTTAAAACGTGCTGGCATTGAGGATTTTCGCTGGCATGATTTGCGCCATACCTGGGCAAGCTGGTTAACTCAGAATGGCGTGCCGTTGAATGTCATTCAGGAAATGGGCGCATGGGAATCTGCTGAGATGGTGAGGCGTTATGCTCACCTTGCACCTGAACAGTTTGCCCAACATGCCCGAGTCTTGGATGGTGTGCTAAATGTCACAAATTTGGCACAATCGAAGTAAAATAGGTTCAGTTACGTTTCTAAGTTACTGATTATTGGTGCTGTTGAGAGGAGTCGAACCTCCGACCTACTGATTACGAATCAGTTGCTCTACCAACTGAGCTACAACAGCCCGGATTGCAACAAGGCCCGCTATTATAGTTGGTTGGCAAATTACGGGCAAATTATAAAATCCCGACGCAGCGTTATATGCACAGCTTGCAGCTTATTCAGGTTGCAGATTGTATAATGCCATTCTGACAGACCGATCCGGTCGCGATATATCCAAAATTGAATGACGATGCTGTTTTTCGTAAACGGAACTTGCATAAGGGAACTTGCACAATGAGATTATTTCAACTGAGTTTTGTACGGTGTTTTTTTATTATCGCTGTTTTTGTTTCAAATACTGCTTGGTCGGCCAATCCCGATAGTGAATTGGTCAATGCGTCGGACAAAGGCAATTTCTCGCTGGTAAATAAAATTCTCGATTCGCAATCCATCGATCAAGACGAATTGAAAGCCGCTTTTTGGGCGGCAACCAGAAAAGGACATACTAATGTCGTTGAGCGCTTCTTGCAGATGGGCATTGACGTCAATTCGGTTTCGGAGGATCAGTATACGCCGTTGATGCGCGCCGCTCGCGATGGGCGCGAGCAATTGGTGCAGGTTTTGCTAGCTGCGGGTGCCGATGTGAATATGATTACCGATGAAGGCACGGCCTTGATGAACGCTGCGGAAAAAGACCGGCGAAAAATTATTATGCTATTGCTTGCCGCTAATGCCGACATCAATGCGCGGCGCGAAGATGGTGGCACCGCTCTTATACTGGCCGCGCAGGAAGGATATCCGCTGACGATTCAGGCGCTGATCAACGCTGGCGCAACTGTCAATTATCAAATGGAGAATGGGGCCACTGCCTTAATGGTCGCTGCACAGCATGGCAATTTTAATGCCACTTATGCGTTGATTGCCGCAAAAGCAGATCTTAATCTTAAAGCCAAAAACGGCATGACCGCGTTGGAGTTCGCCAATCACTATCGTCATAAAGACATTGTCGATTTATTGAAAAAATCCGGCGCCAAGTAACCGCATCAATACACAAGCGTCAATCATGCTGCTATAGTGCACGCAATTGTTATCGCTTATCAAATAACCAAGAAACAAAGGAAATCATACATGAAAGTTTTTACTGTTTTATTACTGGCTGCTTTAGCTTCATTGCTTACCGGGTGCGGCGACGAACCGAAAAGTAATAATGCAGGGAGTGGTACGCCGTCGTCTGTGCCGATGAACGAAATCACCACGCTGGGTGAGATTCCGTCTTTCATGAGTGAAGGTTTATCGGAAGAAGAAAAAGAAGACTTGAAAAAACAAATTCTTCCGGGCGGCGTGGACGATGTAAAAACCGCCGAGGAGAAATTTAAGTCATTCTTGGAAAAAGCGAAAACAGGCGATCCCGTTGCTCAAACCGGCTTGGGCGTCATGTACTATACCGGCGAAGCGGTTTCAAAGAATCTTTCAGGGCAGATTCTGGAAAACGATCCAGAAATGGCTGCCGGATGGTTCTTCCGCGCGTCTGAGCAAGGCTATGCCGATGCGCAATTTAATTTAGGATTATTGTATGCCAACGGCGAAGGGGTGCCGCAGGATATGGCGCATGCCGCCGAGCTATTCCAAAAGGCCGCAGAACAAGGACATGTCGATGCGCAAAATAATTTAGGCGCTTTGTATTTTACCGGCGAAGGTGTGGAAAGAAACGAAAACAAAGCCATCGAATGGTTCGAGAAAGCAGCCGATCAAGGCAATGAAGAGGCTCGTGCCAACTTGGATGCGATCAAAGCATCGCGCAGGTAAATGTATTAACCGGCATCGTTGATTAATCCGCCAGGATGCATTTTACTCCAAGGACTCTGTCATGACGAAACATAATCTATTCAATACGCTACAAGAACTACCGCTGCCGCAAGGAATCCAACCGCATTACTATTCGCTACCCGCCCTGGAAAAGAACGGCGTCGGCAGCATTTCACGCTTGCCCGTTTCGATCCGCATTGTCCTGGAGTCGGTTTTGCGTAATTATGACGACAAAAAAATCACCGAAGCACATATCCGGCAACTGGCCAACTGGAAACCGGATGCCGCCCGGGTGGATGAAATCCCGTTCGTCGTTTCACGTATCGTATTGCAGGATTTTACCGGCGTACCGCTGCTGGTCGATTTGGCCGCCATGCGCAGCGCAGCGGTCCGTTTGGGCAAAAACCCAAAACTGATCGAGCCGTTGGTTCCGGTCGATTTGGTCGTGGATCATTCCATTCAAGTCGATCAATACGGCACCAAGGATGCGCTGAATCAAAATATGGAGATTGAGTTCTCAAGAAATAACGAGCGTTATCAGTTTATTAAATGGGGAATGCAGGCTTTTGACACCTTCAAAGTGATACCGCCCGGTATCGGCATTGTGCACCAAGTCAATTTGGAATACCTGGCGCGCGGCGTGCACCAAAAAGACGGCGTCGTTTTCCCCGATACGCTGGTCGGTACCGACTCGCATACCACGATGATCAACGGTATCGGCGTGGTCGGCTGGGGCGTCGGCGGCATCGAAGCGGAAGCGGGCATGCTCGGACAACCGGTCTATTTCCTGACGCCGGATGTGATCGGCGTCAATCTTACAGGACAATTACGCGAAGGCGTTACCGCGACCGATTTAGTCTTGACCATCACCGAAATGCTGCGCAAAGCCAATGTAGTTGGCAAATTCGTTGAATTCTTCGGCGAGGGAACGGCATCGCTCACCCTGCCCGACCGCGCTACGATTGCCAACATGGCACCGGAATACGGTGCAACGATGGGTTTCTTCCCCGTGGACGATGCCACTATCGAATACTTCAGAGGCACAGGACGCACCCAAGAAGAAATCGATGCATTCCAAAGCTATTTCAAAGCGCAAGGATTGTATGGCGTCCCCCGTCAAGGCGATATCGATTACACCGGCGAATTACAACTGGATTTGGGATCGATTGCGCCATCGTTGGCAGGACCGAAACGTCCTCAGGATCGCATCGAACTGCCCGCCATCAAAGCCAAATTCACCGAGCTGTTTAACAAACCGATTAAAGAAAATGGTTATGGCAAACAAAACGACGATATTCACCAGCGTTACTGGACCCGAGACATTCATACTCAGGAAGCCGATGTATGCACGCAAGTCAATTCCGGCAATCCCGATGAGAACCGGTTATCGGGTTCGATCAAAGCGCCGGGGGAGGCAGTAACCGAGCGGCGGATGGCTTCCCGTAATGTTGCCGAAATGACCAGCAACCGTCCGACTCCGGATCCGGCCGATCTGTCCCCTCACAAATCGAACGGCTCTTCGATTGGCATAGGCCACGGCGATGTCCTGATCGCCGCCATCACCTCCTGCACCAACACATCCAACCCCAGTGTATTGCTCGCAGCCGGGTTGCTAGCGAAGAAAGCGGTGGAAAAAGGCTTGTCGGTCAAGCGCCACATCAAAACATCGCTTGCGCCAGGCTCTCGCGTTGTCACCGATTATTTGACGGTAACCGGTCTTTTGCCCTATTTGGAACAGCTTGGCTTCAATACCGTGGGCTACGGTTGCACCACCTGTATCGGTAATGCCGGGCCTCTCGCCGAGCCGATTGAAGAAGCCATTGTTAAAAACGACTTGGTATGTGCGGCCGTATTGTCCGGCAACCGTAATTTCGAGGCGCGCATTCATTCCAATATTCGCGCCAATTTCTTAGCCTCACCACCGCTGGTTGTTGCGTATGCCATTGCGGGATCGGTTATGAAAGATCTCACCACCGAACCGCTTGGCATCGGCAAAAACAATCAGTCGGTTTGGTTAAAAGATATTTGGCCAAGCAGTGCGGAAATTCATTCGTTGATGAAATTCGCCGCCGATGCGAATACTTTCCGCAAACTGTACAGCGATCTGACCAAGGATCATCCATTGTGGAATCGCGTGACTTCGGTTACCGGCCAAACATACAACTGGCCGCAATCCACGTATATTGCCGAGCCGCCATTTTTCCAAAGATTTTCCATGCAATCGGAAATATCCAGCGGCAACAGCGACATCAAAAACGCTTACGCCTTGGGCGTTTTCGGCGATTCGGTAACCACCGACCATATCAGCCCTGCCGGTTCGATCAAGGATACTTCGCCAGCCGGGCGATATTTATTGGAATGCCACGTCTCCAAGCCCGATTTTAATAGCTACGGCGCACGCCGAGGCCACCATGAAGTGATGATGCGCGGCACCTTCGCCAACGTGCGCATTAAGAACTTAATGATCCCGGGTAGCGAAGGTGGGATCACACTCTATCGCGGCAATGTCGACACAGAACCCGTATCGATGAGCATTTACGACGCCGCGATGCAATACCAATCCCAAGGCATTCCCACCGTGGTATTCGGCGGCAAAGAATATGGTACCGGATCGAGCCGCGACTGGGCCGCCAAGGGCACGCAAGTGCTCGGCGTCAAAGCGGTCATTGCCTCCAGTTTTGAGCGTATCCATCGCAGCAATCTGATCGGTATGGGCGTACTTCCGCTACAGTTCAAAGACAACGATAGTGTTGAAACACTTGCGATCAAAGGCGATGAGCAATTCGATATTGCTGGATTGGATGACATCCAACCGCAAAAGGATGTAACGTTGATCATCCACAGAAAAGATGGCAGCACGCAATCGGTAAAATTACTGTGCCGGATTGATACCGCAATCGAAGTGGATTATTACAAACACGGCGGCATTCTGCCTTATGTATTGCGGGAATTGATGGCTTGATTAGGTAAACGCTGATTTATTGACTGTACGAGCGAATCGCTTCGTTCAATCAGCGTTTTCTTAGGAAAATGTGACACGAAAAACACGTGAGGCGATTTTACCCTAGCGCATGTCACTTAAATCGTCGCAACAAAATCCAGAACCTCTTGCACATGCCCCGGCACTTTCACACCGCGCCATTCTTTGCGTAGAATCCCCTGCGCATCAATGATAAACGTACTGCGCTCGATGCCGCGAACTTGTTTGCCGTACATGTTTTTCATTTTCATGACGGCAAATAAATTGCATATTTTTTCATCCGTGTCGCTCAGCAACTCAAAAGGAAACTGCATTTTGGCCTTAAAGTTTTCATGCGATTTGAGCGTGTCGCGTGAAATGCCGACGATAATGCAATTTTTCTCGACAAATGCTTGCCATTGATCTCGAAAATCCTGCCCCTCCGTAGTACATCCCGGCGTATCGTCTTTCGGATAAAAATAAACAATCACATTTTTATCCAAATGATCCGCCAAAATAAATTCCTGGCCGCCGGTCGACGGCAGCGAAAAATTCTCAACGGGATGATCGAGCGTTATCATTCGATTACGGAATCTGCCGGTCGATTACAATTGCAATATTATTGTGGCCAAGTCTGACAGGCTCGCTAAAACCTTGCAAATCTCCGCTGGCGGGAACCGCCTGACCGGATTTAGAGATTCTTGCTTCGATAACCACTTCCGGGAAACTAGACATTTTCATCGTAGGTGTCATCGCCATATCGTCCGTCAGTTTGAATGATGCGGGCAAGTCGCTTGCAGTTAACCGTAAAATAGCCAAAGGCATTTTCGGTCCTGTTTTAGCGCGCGCATAAATAAACAGCGTATCGCCCTTCGCAACCTTTGCCGCCAATTCCGGTTGAATACTGACCCGGCCAGAAACAGAAAGCGAGGTTGGCGAGGTCGGTTTATCCGCTTCCGCATCGCCGCCGTTGTTCACCGGCTGAATATTGGCCTCCTCGCGCGGTGTGGCGGCAGCTGCAACTTGCTGCGGTTCGGATGTTTTCTCCTTGCTACCGCCGAGTGCTAATAATTTGGCTTCCGCAATACTGTCCTTAACGGACTTAGCCAATGGAGAATCTTCCGGAATCGCCGCCAGCAATTTTTCCCAATGCGCCGATGCTTTTTCGTAGTGTTCCTGCTCGAATTCCGCATGCCCTGCGAGCGCCAATGCCGGTGGATATTGCGGATCGATACCGAGTGCCTGATACAGCAATTCGGTCGGTTTTCCAGCTAATGTACCTTGATTTCTCAAAGCCAACGTGCGTGCATAATCGCTAAGAATTTGCGGATTATTGGGCACCAAATCAGCCAGCTTTGCGTAGGTATTGCTTGCTTCCGTATACCGTTCCATCGCTGTATAAGTACGCGCCAGCATAACCCAACCTTCAACATCTTCCGGATTGCTGCTCAAACGCGCAATGAGATTTTCCAATGCGGCTGAAAAGTCGTGCCCGCTCATATCCTCAGCACCGCCCCCGCCTCCGCGATTCATTTGCGTGGCGCTTGCCAATTGCGCTTGCGGCAATAATCCGCGAGTATCGCCAATGTTCAGATACAAAAAAACGGCCGCCAACGGAAGGCCCAGTGCAATGACAGTTGCCAATGCAATATTCTGGAATTTCTTATTTTTCTGAAGAACGACTTTTTCACGACCAGTGACATCCTGCAGCATGCGCTGCTGCAATTCTTGTTTGCTCTTGTCGTATTGTTCCTGACTTAAAATGTCATTTTCCAAATCCTTATCGAGCTCGGCGATTTGATCGCGATATACCGTGATATTCACGGCGTCATGCTCCAAATTTTTAAGCTCGATATCCTTATTCCGCAATAGCGTTGGAATAACAAATAACAGCGCCGTTACAATGAAAATCCCGGAAATAACCCAAAAAGCTGTCATACGTTCTTACCTTTTTTTTCTTCGTCCAGCAATGCTTCCGCTGCTTCAAGCTGTTCTTGCGATAGCGATATATCTTCTATTTGCACACGCCGACGTTTTAAATGAACAATCAATGCGCCCAAGGCAATTACGAACAAAATAGCCGGACCGAACCATAGCATGACGGTGGTGGATTTCACGGGTGGATTGTAAAGAATAAAGTCTCCGTATCGGTCGACCAGAAACTGAATGATTTCTTCATCCGTTTTGTTGGCTTTGATTTGCTCCCGGATTTCACGCCGGATATCGTTCGAGAATTCCGCACGCGAATCGGAAATAGGCTCGTTCTGACAGACCAAACATCGCAAGTCCATCGTCAATGCCAGCATTCTTTTTTCGATTTCCGGATCTTCGGCAACCGGTATCGCTTCTTTTGACCATCCGGTTAATGGAATGAGTAGTAGCAATAATAAAACAAAACCAGTAATGCTCACTACCCTATTTAATTGACGCGCCATAACAAAACTTGCCTTTATTCAGAAAGATGCTTCGTTTTCTACACTTGCTGTTGTAATTCTTTGATCAGCGGAATGATTGTTTTTTCTAGAGAATCTACGGTAACCGGCCCGATTTGCTTGTGCCGTATGATGCCCTTTTTATCGATGACGTAAGTTTCAGGTACGCCATAAACACCATAATCGATACCAACTTTTCCATCGGAATCGATTATGCTGATGGCATAAGGATCGCCAAAACGCTTTAACCATTGTAGTGCGGTATTCCGTTCGTCTTTGTAATTGAGACCGTAAATCGGCACGATTCCCGATTTCGCCAATTGCACTAACAGCGGATGCTCGTCGCGGCATGCAACACACCACGATGCCCATACATTCAGCATCCAGACCTTACCGAGATTTTCGTCTGACGACATGATCTTATCTGGTTCGTGCAATTGGTTTAGCTGAAACTTCGGTGCCGGTTTATCGATCAGCGGCGAAGGCACTTGCCGGGGATTCAGTGACAAACCAACCAGCAGAAATGCCGCCAGTATCATGAAAGCAAATAGCGGGATCAGATAGCGCATCATACTTTGGCCGTCTCCGTCGCCAATTCAACTTTAGTCACTGCAGGTGTGGCTGTTGGTGCCGGAGCCTCTTTTTCTTGCTGCTCCGATTCCATTTCTTCGGAAATGGCTGATTTTTTCTTAGTAATCTTCAAACGATATCTGCGATCAGTTACGGACGTAATACCGCCAAGTGCCATCAATATACATCCGAACCAAATCCAATCGACAAACGGCTTGTGATAAGCACGAACTACCCATGCACCGTTCGATAACGGCTCTCCCAGCGCAACATAGAGATCGCGGAACAATCCGGTATCGATAGCCGCTTCCGTCATCGCCATACCCGATGCATTATAAGTACGCTTTTCTGGATACATATTGCGAATGAATTTACCGTCTTGAATCACACCGATATCGCCGCGCACCGCTTTATAGTTCGGACCGACTACATCGCTGGTGCCGTTGAATTGGAAGGTATAACCGCCTACGGTTACTTTGCTGCCAATTTCCATGCGCACGTCTTTTTCGGTTTCATAGCCGTTAACCAATGTAACGCCGACGATAAACACGGCCACGCCCAAATGTGCCAAATGCATGCCGTAGTAGCTTCTGGATTGTCTTGCCAGGCGGGCAAAAATACTGCCTTCGCCGCTATTGCTCAATCGATGTTTAACATTGACAAACATGCATACAGCGATCCAGATCGCCAGCAACAAACCGAAACTAACCAATGGCTTCCATTCACCTATCAAATACGGAGCCATCAATGCGGAAACAATACTAACCGCAAATGCCCAACGCAAACGAACCACCAATGCAGGCAAACTCGTTTGCTTCCAGCGCGCGATAGGGCCAATACCGATCAGAAAAATTGCCGGTGTCATGACAGGGACAAAAACCGCCTCAAAATAAGGAGGGCCTACGGACAATTTCCCCAAACCCAATGCATCGATGAGCAATGGGTACAGTGTTCCCAGCAATACGCTGGCTGCCGCGACCAACAATAAGATATTATTGGTTAACAACATCGATTCGCGTGAAAGCAAATCGAATTTTCCACCCAAACCAACCTTTGGCGCGCGCCATGCAAACAACACCAGCGAACAACTGATGACCACCACCAGGAAAATCAAAATAAACACGCCACGCGCAGGATCGGTTGCAAATGCATGAACGGAAGTCAGTACACCCGAACGAACTAGGAATGTTCCGAGCAGACTCAGCGCAAACGCGGAAATTGCCAATAATACAGTCCAACTTTTGAAGCTTCCGCGCTTTTCTGTAACCGCCAAAGAATGAACCAAAGCGGTACCAACCAGCCACGGCATAAAAGAAGCATTTTCAACGGGATCCCAGAACCACCAGCCACCCCAGCCTAATTCATAGTACGCCCACCAACTGCCGAGCATAATGCCGAACGTCAGAAACACCCAAGCCACAATCGTCCAAGGGCGAGACCAGCGCGCCCAAGTCGCATCAAGCTTTCCACTCAACAATGCGGCAATTGCAAATGCGAAGGCAATAGAAAATCCGACATACCCCATATACAGCATCGGCGGATGTATCACCATACCTGCATCCTGCAATAACGGATTCAAATCGCTTCCTTCGAGCGCGGCTGGCAGCAACCGATCAAACGGATTCGAGGTAATCAGCATGAACAGGTAAAAACCGATACTGACCAACCCCAATACGCCGATCACTCGCGCCACGATGTCATCCGGCAACTGCTTGCTGAAGACGCTAACCGCTACGGACCATCCCGCCAACATAAACACCCACAACAACAGAGAGCCCTCGTGCGAGCCCCATGTCGCCGCAAGCCGATATTGGAAAGGCAATTCAGTATTTGAGTTTTTTGCCACATTCAGAACCGAAAAATCACTGGTTACAAACGAATATGCCAGACATAAGAATGCAATGAGAACAAATACAAACTGACCTTGAACGACCGGTCTTGCAAGCGCGATCCAGGAAGGAATTCCGCGAGCCGCACCGATGATAGGCAGCGTTCCCTGTATGGTGGCTAAAAGAAGGGCGAGTATCAAAGAAAAGTTACCGATTTCTGGAATCATGATCTTATCGATTGAAAATTATTCAGGATTAAAAAGGGAATTTCCCGAAAGGCGTTAATCTCCGGGAATACTTTACTGCGTCAGTGATGCTTTTTGTGCTTTAGCCGCTTTCTCCAGGGCATCTGCAGCTTCGGGCGGCATATAGTTTTCATCGTGCTTAGCCAGCACTTCATCCGCTTTGAAAATACCGTCGCTTGAAATCTTTCCTTGCGCTACGACACCTTTGCCCTCTCTGAACAAATCCGGCAGGATGCCTGTATACACTACTGGAATCGTTTCGGCTGTATCGGTAATTGCAAAACGAACCGTGGTCGAACCATCCTCACGTTTCACACTTCCTTCCTCGACTAAGCCGCCAATACGAAAACTCTTTCCGATCGGCGCTTCTTTGGCAACAACTTGGGTGGGGCTAAAGAAAAAAACCAGATTACTTTGAAATGCATTCAATACCAATACTGCGGAAAATCCTAATGCGGTGACGCCTGCGACTATCAGTGCGAGTTTCTTATGACGTGGTTTCATTTTTCGTCTCTTTATTATCCAAATCATGAATGAGACTGAATTGCCTCTCCAAAGTTCGTCGGCGATTTGAAATTAATATTATTTCACCGGCGATACAAATGAATGTGACGATATACGAACCCCAAACGTAGAATCCGTATCCACCCATTGCGAAAAACTCCGACCAACTCGACCAAATCACTATATCGCTCCCTTCTTTTGTAGCTCCGCCACCCACGCAGCATGGCTTTCGCGTTCCAAAATGATGACACGGACGCGTTTTAAAATAACCGCAATCGAATACATCCAGCTTGCAAACACCATGATCAACATTCCCATCAGCATGGTTGTAGCCATAGCCGGTGCCTGATTAACGCTTACGGATGCGCCTTGATGCAAAGTGTTCCACCATTGCACCGAAAAATAAATAATCGGAATATTGACCACTCCGACCAATGCCAGAATCGCTCCGGCTTTGTCGGCGCGGCGAGGGTCGTCGATTGCCGCTTGCAGTGACATAAAACCGATATATAGAAACAGCAAAATCAATTCGGAAGTCAATCGCGCATCCCATACCCACCATGTTCCCCACATTGGCTTGCCCCATAATGCGCCAGTCCAAAGTGCGAGAAAGGTAAACATGGCGCCTGTCGGCGCTATTGCGGTAGCAAACATAGAAGATAGGCGTGTATTAAATGCCAATCCGATACCTGCCCAAAAAGCCATTACCACGTAGAGGAACATCGACATCCATGCCGCAGGGACATGAATAAAAATAATCCGGTAAGCCTCTCCCTGCTGAAAATCGGTCGGCGCAACGAAGAAACCGACATATAAACCCGCTATCAATAAGACAATCGCAAGAACGACAAAGAACGGAATCATTTTTCCTGCCAAGGTATAAAAACTGGCGGGAGAAGAGTATTTAAACCAATTAATCGCCATATTATTTTTTAATTTTCTTCATATCAATTTTAACTTCAACACCAGCCCCGGCTTTTTTCAAACCGGCAATTCTATACTAAAAAAACAAAATCAAAAATAAATTGCTTCCTATAACGACAGATAGTGCGGCTCTCATACATAAGGCATCGCTTTCTTCATTTTTCGAAAATAACGCTTCATTTTTATCAAGTTGCGTCGATATTAAGCTATAAATAGAAATCGTTACATCAATTCTTGATATTTCCGAGCTTATGCAAAACCACATCGACGAATGGCTGATCCTGGGAATCACGACCAGAGGCAAAACATTTCGCCCAAGCGATTGGGCGGAACGGCTTTGCGGCGCATTCGCCGGCTATAGCAATAATCGATGGACATATTCGTCATATGCATACCCTGTCATTCATGAAGGCTCGATCAGCGTACGCATAAAAACGGCATTGCAAAATATCGACCCTACCGGTTATCGATTTGTTATGGATTTTGCCCGTGACAATCAATTACAAATGATCCCGATAAGAAAAATCGTTTTCCTCGAAAAACCGGTTGCCGCTGAAGAAGTTGCCTTATCCGTTAAAAGACTCACGCTTGCACTGCTGATGCATCACTGGAAAACAAATTTTGCGTGGAAACGCCCTACCGTTTAACTGCCGCGCTGCGATTTCCGCTGCAATGGCTATAACGATTTCAAATACTCCAACAAATCCAATCGTTGCTCTTTCGTCAATGCCGGCAAATACGTTCCGTCCGTCATCGGTGTCCGACCGGCAGCATATTCATGCCCGGTATTGTGATTTCCCCAAATACCGGTCTGGAATAAAAAACCATCGCAACCTGTCGACTTGAAGCCTACTTTGCTGGGATCGAATTCGCGCGACCCGACAACAAATTCGTCGGGGCGGTATTCGCCGTCTTCGGGGTCATCCGGTTGTTTTTTAGGTAACAACAAATCATATAGCGTGGGCACCGAACCATTATGCAAATACGGCGCCGTTGCCCAAATGCCGTTCAGCGGCCTCGCCTTATAAGCCATAACCGATGCAAACGGATTCACCGTAGTATCCGGTACATAATCACCGGTTTTGAGCGATGACTGCACTTCGTTATCGAAGTAGGTATAAGCAAAATCCAGGGAACGTTCGATCCATCGCCTCATTATCCACTTGTCGCTATCCGGCGTAGTAACCACATTGCGCGTTGCCGCAGTTAATAACGCAACTGCGGGCGCTTGGCGCTGCAGCAAAATATCTCCTGATCCGGTGCATACATATCGATTGTGCAAAATACCGCTATACCCTTGATATGTCGAACTGTTGGCCGCCATCTTGGCATCGGTCCCGACACTATCGACCGCCATCATTTTAGCGACAACGCGCCGATCCGGAGCAGTTCGCCCAATGCGCTCATGGCATACGATACAATATTGCTCGAATAATTCCTTGCCGCGCACCATTCGTGCCTTATCGAGCTTAGGAAGGATATGCTCAGGCCAAAGCGGCGAGGTTAATCGGCGCAAATGATGTTCGACCCGGCGCAAGTTGCGAATATCGATGGAAGATTGAAAATCGATATGCTTCGCGCCGAATCCCTGTCCGCCCAGCACGGACGCCAAGGTAAATCCGTCTCTTTCCTGCCAATCCAAAGTGGCAAACACACCGATGACCTGCCCGGCATTGCGCGCCATCGGCCCCAATCCGCTGTTATCGACTCTGCCGTTCCATTGCACATAGTCATGCTGCGGAACATCCCATAAAAAGGGATAACTGACCGGCGCATCCGCCGGATTATAAATTTTATTGCGCAACCGGATGATTTGCCTATCAGTCAAATACGATTGCGTGCGTTCAATCAGATGATCGCGGTCGCGATTGCTCAAAACCGGCGCAACCCCTTCCATCGCCCGCGTCAATTCATCGGGCGCCAGTGTTTCGGCGAGCAATTCTCGCAATTGCCGCTCACTCATGATATGTTCCAGCACGCGATTGTAAATGCGCCCGAACGCATCAAGCCGCGCATAGCCATAGCGAGTCAACGGGCGTTGCGTATCCCTCGGCGTATTGATGATCGTATACGTTTTAAGCCGTTGCACGTATTTTTCCAAATCACTCAGCACTGCGTCCGCATGCTGATAGTCACCGTACACCAATACGGCATCGACAAAACGTTGGCGTTTCTCTGCGTGTCTCAGCGTAGCATTCAACGCTTTCGCCAGATCGGCCATGAAAGCTTCCATATCCGAATTAGCCGGACCGCCATCGATACGAATCGCTGTTTCCTGATAATGAATTTGCGTGGTATGGCAGGCTGCGCAAGTAAATCCCATATACGCCCTGCCCCGATACTCGTCGCGCACCATGCCGACCGGCAAACCGTCCGGATTGCTCGCGGTCGGCCGTTGCGGCAGATAACCGTACCGGTCTATGTTTTCATCGCTACGGAACAAATCCTCGGAATCCGCTTGCTCAAGCGCGAGAAAAAAAACTGTAGGGCAATAAATTGGAGCCTTGCGTAACGGTATAAAACCACAGACTATCGGCTTGCGACCAACCCTGGGAAAGATAAACCGTTTGCGAAAACCGGCTGCCGAATTTATCGACGCCTTGCGTAACCGCACCTCGATTCGAATCGTTGTCGCGAAATTCGTACATCCGGGAAGCGACTCCGGCGATTATCCAGGCAAACATCAATCCGATGAAAATCAGAATCACTGTTCCTTTCCACTTGAAGTAATGGTTTGTAGTACTGAAATTCATGCGGACTGCTGCCACCAATCCGCAATGACTTCACCCACTGCCGGATTGACCAGATAACCATAGGAGCGATGGCAACTCAAGCCATCGCTGTTACGGTAGAAATTGTAGATATCGTCGCAATGATCGGTGATGCGCCAGTTGCCAACGAAGTCGCACCGCACCGCTTTCGTCATGCGTCGATCTCCAGTCCGGCCTTCTCCCAGAGCCAGTTGAAATCGTCACCGACGCCCCATCCATAGCCTTGGCCGGCAATGCGGATATTTCCCAGGCGGTTAAGAAAATCATCGCGCTGTGGTTCGGGAAGCGCCATCGTCGCCTTCAATGCCCGCCCGAACATTCGCACCAGCGCGGAGTAGTATCCCTCATCGCCCATGCCGCAATGACTGAGAAAGGTGCATACTTCCTCACAGTAGTAAATAAAAAGTTCCGCCAGTCCTTCCGGGCGGCCAATGGCCTTCTTGTAATCCGCAATGGCCTTCTTCGCCTTGGCCACTGAGATGTCCTGATTACGCATCACGTCAGGACAGATCCAGCGCGAAATCGTGGCCTTGTAAGGCTTGATCGGATCGTCGCCAATGCCGAGCCGGGCATGCAGGAAGGTCTGGTTGTCCTTACTGGCCGCGTACAGGCCCTGCACCAGGCCGATCAGACCGGCGCGGTCGAAATCGACCAATTTCGTTTTGACGTCGCTCCAAAACGGGATGGTTTTCTTCTTAGTCATCGGTTTATTTCTCTTTGCCAGCCGGGTTGTTATTTGCTGAAATCTGTTTAAGCAGTCTGCCCGTGAACGGCGTAGTGCAGCTTGTTTTGCACCGCCGCAAAAAAACGTTTCGTGGCGGTGGCCGTGGTGTCGTAATTTTGATTCCACTACCCAGCATTTACGCATAAGCGCTTATGTGGGATGGTTTGCATGAAATGCAGAAAAATAAACGGCATAAAAAGTTTTTTCAATCATGATTTGATGGCCTTAAGGCGCAGGCGAATTTGCTTTTCCGTTTCGATGACGGCAAACAACGCAACACCGATGCCAATAACCAGCAAACTGTCCCAAAACGACACCGCTTGCGTACCGAATATCGCCTGAAGCGGCGGCAGATAAGTAACCGCCAATTGCGCCACGGCAATGACAATTACTGTCATCCACACCACTGTGGTGCCGCGCACCGCTTTCCAGGTGAGCGATGTGCCATAGATATTGCGAATAAAGAACAGATGGAAAATTTCCATTACCACCAGCGTATTTACCGCGAGGGTGCGGGCCAATTCAACGCTATAGCCGCGATCGATGGCGTAGGTGTAAATGCCATAGACACCGCACAGAAATAAAATCGACACCAGTACAATGTGCCATACCAATTCGCCGCTGAGCAACGGCTCTTTTCGCGCGCGCGGCGGCCGGCGCATGGTGTTCTCCTCGGTTGGCTCGAAGGCGAGTGCAATCCCTAATGTGGCAGCGGTAATCAGGTTAATCCACAAAATCTGAATCGGCGTGACCGGCAACGTCAGACCGAACAGCAACGCCACAATGATGGTCATCGCTTCTCCGGCACTTGTAGGTAAAGTCCAACTGATGACTTTTTTGATATTGTCGTATACCGTGCGGCCTTCACGAACGGCGCTGGCGATGGATGCGAAATTATCGTCCGCCAACACCAATTCCGCCGCTTCCTTGGCAGCTTCGCTGCCTTTCCTGCCCATCGCGATGCCCACATCGGCACGTTTCAAAGCAGGCGCATCGTTGACGCCATCGCCGGTCATGGCTACCGTCATATCATGAGATTGCAATGCCATGACAAGACGCAGCTTATGCTCCGGACTGGTGCGGGCGAAAATGTCGCAGTCCAACACGGCTGCCTTAAGCGCGGTATCGTCCATTCCATCGAGATCGTTGCCGCTGAGTACTGTCACTGGGTTTTGCAGACCGATTTGCTTGCCGATGGCCGCCGCTGTTTTGGCGTGGTCGCCGGTGATCATCTTGACACGGATACCGGCCGCATGACATTCCGTCACGGCTGCGATCGCTTCCGCGCGCGGCGGATCGATCATCCCGGTCATACCAAGCAGCGTGAGTTCATGTTCGACATCGGTGTATTCAAGAATCGCATGCTCCGGTTTCACCGACTTAATGGCGAATGCCAGCACGCGCTGACCGAGTGCAGCGATGCTATCGGCTTTTTTCAGCCAATACTCCTTATTCAGTGATTCCGTATGCCCCCCCGCACTTTGCCGGGCACACATCGCAAGAATTCTTTCCGGCGCGCCTTTGACAAATACAAGCGCATGCTGTTCGTGATCATGATTCAGCGTTGCCATGAAACGGTGCTTGGCGTCAAACGGAATGGTATCGGTGCGCGACCAAGCAACCTGCTCGTTGCGGATATCAATGCCCATCTTGCAGGAAAAAGCCAGTAATGCGCCTTCCATCGGATCGCCTTCCACTGTCCATACACCGCCGGTATGATCGTGTAAGGATGCGTCGTTACATAAGGCGGCGGCACGAGCCAATTCTTCCAGCACGGCATATTCGGACGGGGAAACTGCGGCATTTTCCAACAAGATGGAGCCTTGCGGTTCATAACCGACCCCCTGCAACGTAAACAAATGCCGGTGCGTTAGCACCGAAGAAACCATCATTTCATTGCGAGTCAGCGTACCGGTTTTGTCAGTGCAAATCACCGATACCGAACCAATGGTTTCAATCGCAGGCAGCCGCCGCACAATCGCATTGCGTCGCGCCATTGCCTGCACACCTACCGCCAGCGTGATGGTTAGCACGGCGGGCAAGCCCTCGGGAATCGCTGCGACCGAGAGCCCCACTACCGTCATAAAGAGCTCAGAGAATTCATGATGACCGGCAAAATAACCGTACACCAGCAACAGTACCGCAACGAGCAAAATGAAGATGGTCAACCATTGGGAAAATATCCCCATTTGCTTGACCAGCGGTGTGGTCAGCGTCTCAACCCTCGATAGCAACCCGCTGATGCGGCCGATTTCGGTGGAAGCACCGGTCGCCGCCACCACGCCTTTACCTTGCCCGGATGTAACCAGTGTGCCGGAAAATGCCATACAGGAACGGTCTCCCACGGGCGAAGCGGCAGCTACCGCTTCGATTTGTTTTTGTACCGGCACGGATTCGCCGGTCAGAATTGCCTCTTGAATCTGCAAACCATGTGCTTTCAGCAGCCGCAAGTCTGCGGGAACCTTGTCGCCCGCTTCGAGCAACACAATATCTCCGGGTACGAGCTCTTCTCCTCGAATACTATAGCGCTTCCCGCCGCGCAGCACGGAAGCCTGGGGTGCCAGCATCTGGTGGATGGCATTCATTGCTTTTTCCGCTTTGCCTTCCTGAATGAAACCGATGACGGCATTCGCAAGCACTACCGCCAGAATGACGATGGTATCGGCCCAATGCGCCAGCATTGCCGTAATGACCGCAGAACCAAGCAGCACATAAATCAGAATATTATGGAATTGAAGCAAAAACCGCTTGATGGAGCTACGTTCCTGCGATTCCGGCAGTCGATTGGGGCCGTGGATTTTCAGCCGTGCCTCGGCTTCAAGCGGATTCAGACCCTCAGGTGTTGTCTCCAGTGCCTGCAACGTCGTATCAACGCGGATGTTATGCCAGGATGGCGGGACGTTTTTTATTTTCATTTCCTGCATAATCACCTCACCCGCCGGGAGTCATTTTCGATAGCAAATTCATTCATTTTTGTTTTCTTTCGTTCAGCTATCGTTCAGGAATTTTTTGCTTAAATTCCGCGCCATTCATCGATTAATATAACGCAACGATTAAAGACCATATTATGCTTAATATTAATACTCCCAGATTAGAAATTTCATATAAGATTGCCGCTTCATTTTGTGTGAAAAGTTTGTGAAGCAAGTATGATGAATTTAAATGTTTTTCGATAATGTAAAGGATTTTATGCAGATTTCTCCACCGCGTTATTTGTTGCTAAGTGTATTCCTATTCATTTCGCCGCTCCCTGTTTTAGCACAGTCATCAGCCAAACTTACAATCGAAGAAATACAGCGTATCGGATTAGAAGCAAACGGTCTCGTCCAAGCTGCCCGTTCGCAAGTCAATATGGCGAAAGCCGGCGTAGTAGCGGCATCCGCATTTCTCAATCCGGAAGTAACCGTAACCGCAGGCCCCGATAGCAATCGCTATTCATTGGCAGTTACCGGCCCTACTTCAATGCAGCGTGCGGTCACGGTCAATCAGCCGATTGAGAATCCTTTCATGCGCAGCGCCCGCATCAATGCATCGGAAGCCGTCGTGGATGCAAGCCGGGCCAGTTTCGATCAAGTCCGTGCCGATTTGGCGGCGCAACTGCGCGTGCGCTCCTATGAATTGCTGCTGCGCCTGGAACAGGCAACGATCGAACAAGGCATTTACGATTTATTGGAAAATTTGCGCAACCGCATTGCCGCCAATGTCGAAAGGGGCGAAGTCGCCCGATTCGAATTGATCCGCGCGGAAACCGAATTGCAAAGCGCGGCCAATCGCGCGCAAGCGGCGCATTTGACGGCACAACGCGCACGGGTAATGCTACTGCAATTGACAGCAGGAGCGATCCCAATCGATTTTGAGATTATTAG
>JALRCN010000171.1 GCA_023257295.1 Nitrosomonas sp.
CTGGTTGGCGTTGGACTCATCGTTGCGGCTAGACTTAATAAGAATATTCCGATACCTTTCGGTCCGTATTTAGTCGGCGGTGCTTTAATTGCACTGTTTTTGGGGGAAGAAATTAATCGTGTCTACTTTGGTCTGCTTTAATTCATGTCCTTCGTAGTTGGGTTAACCGGCGGTATCGGTTGCGGGAAATCCATCGCTAGCCAGTGTTTCTCAGATCTTGGCGTTCATATCATCGATACCGATGTCATTGCGCGAACGATAACACAATCAAACGGGCAAGCGATTAATGCAATAAAAAACGCATTCGGAGATACTTATCTGACCAAAGATGGCTCTCTGGATAGAGAAAAAATGCGCGAGTTGGTTTTTTCGGACGATGATGCCCCCCGATCTCGCCTTGAAAAGATTTTGCACCCTATCATTCTCAACGAAACCATTCGACAAATCGGCCAAGCCCGATCATCCTACGTTATCGTTGTCGTTCCGTTGCTTTTTGAAACAAAAGATTACGACCATATCGTGCAACGCATTCTGGTCATCGATTGCGACGAACAACAACAAATATTGCGGACGATGGCACGTAGCAACTTATCCGAACCGCAAGTCAAAGCGATCATGACCGCACAAATCGCACGAAAAGAGCGCCTGCGGGAAGCCGACGATATTATCGCCAATAATCGGGACCTCGATTATCTGAAAACGCAGGTAGCTGCGCTACATAGTAAATACCTTTCCATTTCAATATCTAATCCGAGACCTGGGTAATCGTTAGGAAATGTTTGGGAAAATTTATTTTTTTATGAAATAATCATACCTCGGTTATGTTTCATTTCACCAACCTTTCTGTGGATGTAAAGCTGCCGTGATTTGTTATGAACACCCGTTGAACGAGCGTATTCGTACGTTGTTACGGCTTGAAGACCTGTTTAGCCGAATCGATTTCTTTTCAAGTAAGAACTCCGCTACCGAACATCATGCCTCTCTCATTGCGCTGTTTGAGGTACTTGAAATCACCAGTCGTGCGGACATTAAATCCGATTTATTACAAGAACTGGAACGGCAAAAACAGATTCTCGAATCACTTCGCAAAAATCCAGATGTTTCTGAAACAACACTCGATACGGTATTAACAGATATCAAAATCACTTTCCGGGGGATGCTCGATTTTCCGGGAAAAGTCGGCGAACACTTACGCGAAAATGAATGGCTGATGGCAATCAAACAACGTATTTCAATACCGGGTGGGTGTTGTGTGTTCGATTTGCCATCGTATCACTACTGGTTAAATTTAGATTCTACCGAACGGCATAAAGACTTCGAAGAATGGCTAAAACCGTTTCAGCCCATCCGCAATGCGTCCGGTATTGTACTTCGCTTATTAAGGGAAAGCGGAAAAACACTTCAAGTTGTAGCAAATAATGGAATTTTCCAACAACTCGGATCGGAATATTCTGCGTATATGCTAAGGCTCAATCTGGACAATCAACTGCCCTGCGTACCTGAAATCAGCGCTAATAAATACGCACTGAATATCCGGTTCGTTTCGACACAATCGAATCAAAAAAGCAGGGTTTATGAAGGCGATGTCGAATTTGAATTAACCTTCTGTAATCTGTAGTGATATCCCAAATCATCCCAGTAGCATGTTGTAATGATTACGCTGGTGCGTTCATACGCCTGGAGAGCAAGTGAAACAGCAACGCACCGCCAGCTTGTGAGAATGGCAGATAACCCAGTTCATCAAGAATGACCAAATCGACCTGCAACAGACTTAGTGCAAGCCTGCCTTGCTTGCCAGCTGATTTTTCCTGTTCCAGACTATTGTCCAGGTCAATGGCGACTTCCGAATCGCACCTTCTTATCGTGATGTTGTATGCCTGAAGTGCCGATGGCGATGGCCAGATTCTGTGCGGCGGCAGTAAATTCCTGCGTGGCCAGTTGATGAATCAGTTGCTGATCGATTTTAGATTGACTGAAGTCGAACCCCTGCAAATGACGTTGCACCGGAAATCTGGCAGCTTGTGTCTGATAGCGGATGGAGCGGATGTTGCGCTCAATCGCTTCGGCTTGAAGCAATTGCCGTAGAATTTTGCCGGTTGATTCGAAGTCAGCAGCAATATCAGGCGTAATCTGTTGTTGAAGATCGGCATAACAGTCAGCCATGCTGAATCGCCCCGGACTCTGTGGAGGCTATTTGGTTTAAGTAACTTTGGCAGAATCCGAATTGGCTAACTGCCGATAATATCGTGCCTCAGCTTCTGCTGGCGGTATATAGCCGATAGGCCCCAGTAAACGCTGATGATTGCACCAGAATGCTCAGTTAACGTCGCCAATTCAACGAATTCCCTGTTTTTCCAGGGTCCTCGTTTGTGAATTAATTCGGCTTTGTATAACCCGTTGATCGTTTCGGCCAGTGCATTGTCGTAGCTATCTCCTTTATTGCCAACCGACGGTTCTATGCCAGCTTCGGCAAGCCGTTCCGTATAACGCCTGCTCCAGTGCATCCAGCACGAAGTCCGTGCGCATGCTGGAACTGGCCTGTCAGGTGAAGACATAGGTGAAGTCCGATACCCACAACTAGTTTGGGCGATCCGCCCTGAATTCTTCACTCTTTGATATTTCCTGCGCTATCGCTTGGCGCTTTCAATCACTTCTTTATCGTGTTCCGCGACAGGCTCGTGCGGCGTTGAATTTCATTAATCGACAGATGTTCACGATAAAACATCCGCCGTATCTTTCCATACATAACCATGGTAATCACCTCTTAAATTCTCCTGCCTAAAATCTAGGCAGAATACGTGAATTACCTGGTCAATTTTCGTCCGGTGTCAACATATTAATTCCCGTTTGCTGCGATTGGCAGTGAAGGTTCATCAATAAGACTGCTCTGCAAGTCAGGCTGCCGAAGTGAGTTCGTTTAGCGAGGCCATCAGACGTATAAAACGAGGTTCTCCGGGCGCCAATTGATTCGCAGCGGCAAGGCTGCTGCGTGCCTCCTCAATCAGCTCGGGAGAAGGTCCGTTTTTCTGAATATAAGTGATGATCGCATAAGCGAGATTGAGCAGCACGCGCGTATTCGTCGGCATCGTCGCATTCGCTTCGCGCATGGCATCCACGGCTTCTTCATATTGGCCTTTACTGATCAATAACACGCCGCGATTCATGAGGAGCATCGCCTCTTGCCGCGAAGTCTCGATTAATTTGTTGCCTTGCTCTCCCATACCGGCTTGATCGAATATTTCGGCAACATCCCGAAGCAAGACCGTACTTTCCGGATTGCATTTAATTTCGCTTTGCAACAATTTAATCGCTTTGTCCTTATCGCCCGCAACCAGCAACAGACGTGCTATTTCCAGCGTATCCCCGCTGCCGGAGCGAAAATCCTCCGCATCGACCGCTTGACCGATTTCGTCGGCGATTTGCCGGGCTTTTTCCGTATCACCATTTTGATGGTAAATCGCTCCTTTAACCGCCAATGCCTTCAACCCCACTTCATTGGGGGAAAAATTTTTGCCCAATTGATCCAAAGCTTTCATTGCTTCAAGGAGGTTCTTATTTGTGCCGCACGCTTTGGCAAGACCCAGGTAAGCATCCGCCGTTTTGAGTATGGAGTTTTCTCCTAATGAAATGCATTTGCGAAAAGCAAGTTCCGCATCGGTCAGCTTGCCGATTTTCATCGCGGTATCGCCAAACATTTTTTGGCGCATTACCGAGTTCGGCGATAATTTGATGGCGCGTTCAAGCACGGCAGCGGCCTCTTCGAGATCCCCCAACGTTTGCAGAGTTTGCGCGAGCATATCTTGCGCTTCGATATAAGTCGGAAATGCTTCGATGGTCTCTTTGAGTAAATCTTTGGCGGCATCTGGATCGTTCTTTTTAAGTAATATCTTGGCCAAAGCAACTTTAGCCCATGGAATATTGCGCTCCGCCAAAATTCTGCCCAGGAGTTTTTGCGCCGCTTCATATTCGCCGGTAGATAGCAATAGATCGCATTTGATGCGTAGCAAATCGATCATATAGGCTTTATGGGAAGCCAGACGCTTATCACACAATTGCATCGCCAGCGAATAATTTTGCTGTTTCATGGCAGAGTAAATTTCTGCAAACACCTCTTTCTTTGCCAAGATTTTAAGCAAGCGTGAGCGTAAATTCTCTTCCGTTATCGGTTTAAGAATAAAGGCATCCGGCTTATATTCTGCCGCTCCGGAAACAGCTTCCATAGTTTTCTCCGCAGAAATCATGATCCATAGGCAAGACGAATCAATCAGCGATTGATGCTTGGCTTGTTCAAGCACTTGCTGGCCGTTTTTCCCGGATTTCAGAATGAAATCGCATAACACAATGTCAAATCTCGCTTCTTTCAACAAAGCAATAGCCTGATTGCCATTATCTGCCATCTGGATTTTCTTGGGATCTGCGTTGTAATTGTACAAAATGCCGCGCAATGCAGTACGCATTCCGCTGTAATCGTCCACAACGAGGATATTTTTACCGGATAAATCCAGCTCGGCTTTGGAAGCAGTCAATGTATGAGCAATTATCATTCTAATAAACTAACTAAGGGAGTTGCAAAATAAAACAAGCGCCTCCTAAGGAGCCGCCATTTTTCAGTTCAAATATGCCGACACGATCATGATTCCGGTGCATGCGCGCTACCAGCATCGAGAAATAAAATCCTAAACCGGTATTTCCTTCGTGAAAGTTCACACCCTGTACAAAATTGCCCTGCTGACGGATGAATTGGCTGGGATAGCCGGCACCATTGTCTTCAATGCGCAATATCAGTTTTTTGTCGTGTTCTTCTGCACCGATTACGATGCGGTCTCGCGTGTAGCGCATTGCATTATTAATCGCGTTGCCAATAACACCAGAAACCAGGTCTTCATCAAAATACCAATACAAATCTGGGTCCGCATCAATTTCCAGCGTGATGTCATGCATTTTCAACAAACCGGCGTATTGATCGTTCAATGCGCTTAAAAAATCGGCCAAACAGATATATTGCGGATCGAAAGGATAAATTTTTTGATCGAGTTTGTAGACAGCGAGTAATTGAATAAGCTGATTATGAATGCGCTTCGCTTCGTGATTGGCTTGTATCAACTCGGAATAGGTTGATAGCTTTGCGGCTCCAGGGGAGCCGAGCGTTTTCTCCAGACCGGAAAGTAACAGCGTCACCGAGTTTTTCATATCGTGTACAGACGACGCGAGAAAGTTATCGATACTTTCGATGGGTGCGGGCAAAATTTCTGTATCGTGTTTTCTTTCAGCGAGCTGCATCATTTGATTTTTATGAGCGTTACTTGCGCATTAGGCTTCGATGTACAAGTTAACGGCAACATGCGCCGAATCTGAAGCATTTTATCGTTATCGGCTACTGTTGCAAGCAGTACCGAGAACAATGCCGCGCGCTTTAAGGTCGTTGAGTAATTGCAACCCATGCCGGATCAATATATCAGGCTGGTGATGATTGAGCTCGGATGCAATCTGCTGCAGCAATTCGAATCCGGATTGTGCCGCACCGGCAGCGATCAATTGCAGCAACCGTGCGGTAATCGAATTGATTTCGATGAAATGAATCTCAAAATCGGCATCGCGAAAAACGATTAAATGCGTTTGTGTATCTCCAGCTTGCTGAGGCTGGAAATCCGGGCTTATTTTGTGAACGGGGAAACGATAGTCAAGCGGCCATGCCAGCGGGGAGAGTACCGGCACGCTGAAAAGAAAATCCCCATCGGCATTGATATTCGTGTTGTCGATTTGCTCATCCGACAACGAGAGCGCCAACTCTACCCATTCGTAATGCGCAAGCTCCAACAGAAATGGCGGATCGTCAGCATCCGGTTTTCGTTCATAATCGAGATACTTCAGAAACTCGCGCGGCATTTCCGGAAACAGCGGTGTATGCGATACGTGGTTGGCGAAATAATCCCGAACGATTGCTTGCCATCGCTCTTCCGGCAGGATTTGACGCAGTACCGGATAGGTATTGGCGAGAAAATCCTCCACGTTATTAAGAAACAATTCACGGTAGATTTTCATGCGCCGCGCTTCAATTGCGTCAGGACATGGATTTTTCGGATTACGGATATGCGCGGTAAAAGCATATTGCTGCCGCACAAAATCGGGCCGGTCAGGCGTGTTGTATCTGTTCACCGGTTTGATCGAACCACTTGGCTTGCAGTGCGCGAATGACTTCCACTTCGCGCAGCAATTCGGTCAGCGGCGGCAAATTAAAATCGCGTTCCAATAAAGTGGGTATGGCGCCGCAATGCCGGTAGGCTTTTTCCAGCAAGCGCCACACCGGATCGATCACGTCCGCGCCATGCGTATCGACGATCAAATCCTCCGCTTCCTGGTAATGCCCGGCAACGTGAATATAACGGATGCGCTCAGCGGGCAATTGCTGCAGAAAAACTTCGGCATCGTAACGATGATTGACGCTGTTGACATAAATATTATTAACGTCGAGCAATAGATCGCAATCCGCTTCCTGCAGCACCGCATTCAGAAAATCGATTTCTTCCATTCGTTTGCCGGGTGCGGCGTAGTAAGAAACATTTTCCACGGCGATGCGCCGTTCCAATGTGTCTTGCACACACCGGATGCGGCTTGCTACGTAATGCACCGCTTCTGCGGTAAAAGGAATCGGCATCAAATCGTATAAATGTCCGTCGTCGCTGCAATAACTGAGGTGCTCGCTGTAATAGCGGATATGGTGCTCTTTTAGAAAACGCTTCAACCGCTGCAGAAAGGCCTCATCCAATGGCGCCGGGCCGCCGATCGAAAGCGACAATCCATGACAAATGAAAGGAAATTTCTCGGTAAGCGCACGAAGTTGCTTGCCGTACCGCCCGCCGACCCCAATCCAATTTTCAGGAGCGATTTCCCAAAAATCGACCGCGTGCGCGGCTTGGTCCGTCAGCGAATTAAGTATTGCGCGCCGCAGACCAAGACCGGCACCATGAACAGGATAACGCCCGCTGCTCATGGTTATAGCAGTCTACTTTTTAGAACCGCCGCATTTGCCTTCACCGCATTTACCTTCTTGCTCTGATTTCTTGCCACCGCATTTACCTTCCATATTTTGCTTCATTTCACCCTTGCTGCCGCACTTGCCTTCACCGCATTTGCCTTCCTGGGTGGATTTTTTACCGCCGCATTTGCCTTCCTGTTCGGCTTTATTTGCGTTGTCGGCAGAAGCCAACTGCATATAACCACCGGATAATTCATTCATCGCAAACGGATTGGCATTGCTCTCGGCCGCCAGATTGCTCGCGGCCAGGCTGGTAACCAATGCAGCACCCAAGGCAATTGAAACGGGTTTGATGGTTTTTTTCGACATTGTATTTTCTCCATTAGAAAAATAATAAAAATTTAGCCCGTAATAATAACTGCAAATTGAAAAGAAATTGTCGATTTCTTTCTTGCTTTTTTTGCATGCGCCTCTCTGTTAAACTCAGTGCCTCAATAATTATTATAAAAATATGCCTGCAAATTAAGGAGCTTTTCATGTTTAACAAACCCAACCAGTTGGTTTTCTATATCAATGTATCGGTCGTCATTTTTGGCGTATTGGTGACACTGCTGACCCCGTTTCCCATCGTTGGATTAATCATCGCAATCTGCGCGGCGTTATTGATTCTTGATCAAATCAGACACAACAAATCCACATTCGCCATCGCCGATTTGAAAAAAATCCTGATCGTGCACGATACCGGCGGCAGCAAAGCGACACTGACACAGACACAGATGACAACCGCATGCCATAGCGGTAATTCGGAATACTGGTTTAGAAACATTCGCGCTATCGGCAGCATCGGTAATTTTAAAATCAACAGCAACAATCCGGACGATCAACGAAAGGAAAATGGCAGTTACTATGTTTGCATGAGAATTCCGCCGGAACTGAAACTGATGGATGGCTCAAATTTAACGCTAACCTGCGAATATCAGGATGCTTTCATGCAAAGCGAAGGCACCCTCTCTCATATGGTTGACGACGATACGCAACGCTTGCATATGGCAGTTCAATTGCCCGAAGGACGCGAGGTGGCGACCGCACGCTTTTTCTGCAAATACAACGACCGGGAAGAAGCACTGTTGCCCCCTGTCGTCACCGGCAAAACAAAAATCGAGGCCGATGTCGACAACCCGAGACTGGGCGCGGAATATTGCTTGCAGTGGCATTGGGCGGATGACGGCTTCTTCAAGAAAATAAGCCGCTTGTTCTAATGCGGCGGCATAGCCAGTACATATCCTCAAAAAAGGCCGGATTGAAAAATACCGGCCTTTTTAACAACCTTGAATTTACTTAAAGCCCTCGCTGCGGTCAGCAGCATGACCTTTGTTTCGCGTATTCTCGGTTTTTTACGCGATATCCTGATCGCGCGAATTTTCGGTGCCGGTATGGCAACCGATGCTTTCTTCGTTGCTTTCCGTATCCCGAATCTGTTGCGGCGGATTTTTGCCGAAGGTGCATTTTCCCAAGCATTCGTGCCCATTCTCGCGGAATATAAAAACACCCGCACGCCGGAAGAAACGCAAGATCTCGTCGATCACATCACGACACTTCTGGGTCTGGCATTATTCGTCGTCACACTGATCGGCATCGTGGCGGCACCGCTGATCATTTATATCAGCGCACCGGGGTTTTCCGGAGACCCCGCCAAGTTCAATTTAACCGTCGAGTTGCTGCAAATCACGTTCCCGTACATTTTATTCATTTCCCTGGTCGCGTTAGCGGGCGGCATTTTGAATACTTACGGCAAATTTAACGTGCCTGCCGTTACCCCGGCGTTGCTGAATTTATCGTTTATCGGTTGCGCATTGTGGTTGACACCGCTGCTCAATCCACCGGTATTGGCATTGGCTTGGGCGGTTTTTATCGGCGGTATGCTGCAATTGGCATTTCAAATTCCGTTTCTGCTGCGCCTCAAATTATTGCCGCGCATCCGGTTTAGAATTGCGGACACCGGCGCCTGGCGCGTCATTAAACAGATGGGGCCGGCTATTTTCGGGGTGTCGGTAGGACAAATCAGTCTGTTGATCAACACCATTTTTGCTTCGCTGCTGGTAACCGGCAGCGTATCCTGGTTGTATTATGCCGATCGTCTGATGGAATTCCCGGCAGGCCTGTTGGGCGTTGCCCTCGGCACGATCTTGCTGCCGTCGCTGGCAAGGCATTACAGCAACCATAGCGGCGAAGAATATTCCCGTCTGCTCGATTGGGGATTGCGCATGACCATGCTGCTCACATTGCCGGCAGCATTGGCGCTGGCAATACTGGCGACACCTCTGATTGCGACGTTGTTTCACCATGGTGAGTTTACCGCGCATGATGTATTGATGACGCGCAACGCGTTGATCGCTTACAGTATTGGTTTACTCGGATTGATTTTGGTAAAAGTACTCGCACCGGGGTTTTATGCGCGACAAAACATCAAAACGCCAGTAAAAATCGCTGTTATCACACTGATTGCGACGCAGTTGATGAACCTTGCATTTATCGTTCCCTTCCAGCACGCCGGATTGGCATTGGCAATCGGCCTGGGTGCCTGCATCAATGCGGGATTGTTGTACTATAAACTGCGCAGTCACGAAATTTACCAACCGCAGCCGGGATGGTCGGTGTTTCTTGTAAAAATACTGATCGCTCTGGCAGCGATGGGAACGTTTCTGTGGTTTGCGGTGGGTTCCGATGCTTCCTGGTTAAGCGGTTCTGCACTTGATCGCGCCATCCGGTTAAGCTGGATTGTCGCTGCGGGTGCGGCAAGCTACTTTGCCGCATTGTGGTTATTGGGGTTTCGCGTTAAGGATTTTGTTCAGAAACAAACAGTATGAGACTGCTGCGAAACTCATAAAAAATGGAGCGTAATGAACGAAACCGTGAGTTTTCCAGTCGCGGGTTGGAATTCGGTCTGTTTTTGGCTGATTCAATGTGAATTTTTGGTGTTTTTCCGTTCATTTTCCACTTCCTTCCATTTTTCTGGCGGATTTATGCTGTCAATTGCGGTGACGATTTGGCCATCACCATCATGCGGCGCAGGTTGTGCGCCATCGCCAGTA
>JALRCN010000007.1 GCA_023257295.1 Nitrosomonas sp.
TGAGCGGTTCATCCCCACGGGCGTGGGGAACACATGTCCACGTCGGTGGCTGTTACATGAAGATGCGGTTCATCCCCACGGGCGTGGGGAACACATCACCTCCCAAGCCCAGGCCAACCACCTGGGCGGTTCATCCCCACGGGCGTGGGGAACACACATGATGCCTCCTATTAAAAAATTGCATTCTTGCATTATCCAGGGTCACAGGCTCAAAACCTGAGCCTGTGATTTTATTTTTCAGGATTTTTCTTAAGGAAGTTCTGGACAAGTGTCATTTCGAGCAAGAGCGAGAAATCTATTGTGTTGATTTTAAAGATTCATCGCCGTATCCGGAATGACAAATGCGAGTTATTCAGAGTTTCCTTAACCCCAGTCGCTCACGCAGTTCGTCGAAGATGGATTGATCGACCGGTAAATTGGAATCTGCATTTCTTAACTCAAAGTCTCGCAGTAGCGCTTCGACCTTTTCCCGGCCATCTTTGGTTTTGACGGTTTGCAGGGGTGTTTTTCCATTTAGTGCGGGCAGTTTTTCATGCGGCCATTGGCGGTAGTGTTCGCGTAAGAATGCCATGATTCCTTCCTGCACTTCCGGACGGTTGTTCAGTTCCTCCTGATTTTCCCGCCGTTGCCTGGTTTGCGTGCTTTCGCCTTCATTTTGCATGTGTGCCAACATAGCCTGCGGCGACTCGATCACACTGGTTTTGTAGCGGGCTTCCGGTAGTAATTTTTTGATCAGTTTCTGAAATTGTTGCGCCCGCTTGTCTGAATTGACCTCGGCAGTGAGCTGATGCTCCCTGATTCGGATGTGTCCAAGGATTGTGTTGTTCCGGGATTTGTGTTTCGCATTGCCCTTCTTTAACCATGGAAATTCGATACGATGCAGTTCACCTGCTGCGTTAAACTCGGCGTCTTCCAGCAGTTCGTCATCGATGCTGTCGATGCAAAGTTGCTTGAGTGCGGTGAAAGCGGCTTGCGGGGATTGTATGTCGTAAACGAGTTTCTGAAATACCATCGGGTCACCGTCGGTATTGCGCAGTGACGGCGTGGGCGGGTTATGCAGCCGTTCGTAGACTTGATGATAAATCGCAAGCATTTCATGGGTATATTTTTTGAGCAAAGTTTGTGATGGCGGGTTTTCCTGTGCGCATAATTCCTTCCGCAGCTCAAGAATGACAATTTTATTAATAGGCGGAAGAAAAATAGGCGCGTTGGCTTCCAGTATCGCGACATGATCGACTTTGACCAGCTTGCCGAATACGATTTGTCCGGCTTCGGCCTGCATCGAACCGGAATGCTCGGTGGCATAACATTCTTCTCCGGTCAGAATGTCGCACAGCATGAATCCATCGCCGGGGCGCACCGACACAATGTCGAAAAAACTGAACGGCGTTGTGCAACATTGCTCGATGTAACGTTTCAGGAGCGGATCGAGTTGCCGACCATGCTTGACAAGAAATGCTTCCCCGGTTGTTCTCTTGCGCGGCGTGTTGGGAATCGAATAATCCGGGTGCCAGTTAAAAAAGAACCAGGGCATAAATAATTGCATGTGTGGCGTGTCGGGAGAAAATTCCTCTTCACCCCATAACGTAAAATCCCCCCATGCTTCCAGAAAGGCATGCTGGTCCCAATGGTTTTGCGAGAATTTCAGCAATTTTTCAGGCAACCCATTAATTGCACGGCGTATTTGATGCCACAAAAAATCTTCGGTTTGCTGCGTTTCTTGCACTTGCAGGCAACACTGCTTATATTTTTTCCCGCTGCCGCAAGGGCATGGGTCGTTTCGTCCAGGCTTCATTTTTTCTTCTCTATTAAATAATTCTCTTGCGCTTGCCGCAAGTTTAACAGGATAGTCTGACGCAATGCTTCCGGCGCGATAACCTCGACCGCCGCGCCGTGCTTGAGAATATCCATGACCAGCTCGGTTTCGTTGGCGTAGGGAATGCGCAGTTCATAGCGGCTATCGGGCAGAAATTTTCCCTCCTGTTGGGGGTGCCATTGCTCGTCGGCGACCCAGCGGGATCGTTCGGCGGTAAAGCGCAGTATCGCAGTGTGCGTAACTTTCCCGCCGAAGATACCGTAGCTGGTGGCGAAGTGCTGGTCGAGTTCGGTGTCGATTATTTCGCATGCGGCGTGATCGAGCATTTGCGATGCCACGATGCGCTCCACCGCAAAGCTGCGCAAGGCTTCGCGTTTATGACACCAGGCGTCGAGATACCAGTTGTCGCGGTAATGCGTGAGGCGTTGCGGGGATACGGTGCGTTCGGTTTGTTGATCGCGGCTGCGACTATGGTAGGCGATGCGGAGTTGCTTACGTTGCAGCACCGCGCCGGCAACTGACTGAAAATGCTTCAATTCGGCTTGCCTGCCCATCATGCTGAGAATACGGATGCGGTTAGCGGTAATTTGCGGACTGCCGAAATGCCTTGCCGCGAGAATTTTCTCCACCCGGTCTTTGATCGGCTTCAATTGCGTGCCGAGCAATCCCGGTTCTATTTGCTCCAGCAGTTGTTGCACGGTCAACAACGCATACAATTCATTGGCGTCGAACCAAACGCCGGGCAGTTCGAAGACGCCGTTTTCCTTGGGGGAGTAGTAATAGCCGTTACGTTCGCGATCATATTCCAACGGCGCATTGAAATAATCCCGCAGTGCATTGATGGTTCGAGTCACCGTGGCGCGCGAACATTCCATCAGCGCTTCAAGCTTTTTATGCGATAGCGGCAAGCAGCGCGACACCAGGATGTGGTGTAGTTGATAAATCCTCTGGAAATTGTGCATTGGAAATCAGTACCATTCACATAAATTCCAGGGATTATATAAGCATCTTTATATTATTACAGAATATATCGACCTGTTTTTGTGTATCAGTGTCTCATGCTCAGTTACTTTATGAAACCAGGTTGATTGTTAATACCGGTTTCGACATAACATACAAACAAAAAATGCAAGATAATCAACAACAGCAAAACTCCAGAAACAACGAAACCCTTTCGGATTCTTTGAAAACAAGTCAACAGGATGTGACAGTGATAGAACATTCAAACGAATGCGTTGAGGAAAAGGATGGAGCAGCTAAATCCAAACCCGAGATGTGCGGCTGGGCGCTACTAAAAATGGCCGAGGACAGGAAGCTGCTGCAGCAGAAAGAATCGCAAGAAACTTCGCAAAAAGGAATCACGCAATGATCCTATCAGGCGTATGATTTCCTTGTATTTGGGCGACGGAGCAATAGCGTTAACACCTAGATTGAAGGCATAACGGCATTAACACCGGAGCCATTTATTAATGTTCAGCCGTATGTTTATTTATCTGAAACTGAGCATATTTTTGACTTTGGCAACGGACTTTATGGGGCGCAGCCAATTGGAAATTTATTCCATCTTTGGCAGTTCACGATGGCGATATTGCACTACCTTCGCCGATTCTGGAGCCGTCGACTTATATGATGTTATTAGCGGGATTAGGGGTGCTGGGATATAAAATTCGGATCATGCGATCGAAATCATGTAATCGCAATAATTATCTAACAACAAAGCCCGCAGTAGCAGGTTTTTTATTGTCCTTTCAAGTGACAGCGTAACGACGATAAAGCCTTCTTTTATTATTTGGTGTTAACAATATTTCCTTACACCAGCCTTACACAAACTCATAAAAAGAGAAAGCACTTAGGGCTTTATGCGCTAAGTGCTTGATTTGTTGGTAGGTCGTGCCAGATTCGAACTGGCGACCAACGGATTAAAAGTCCGCTGCTCTACCGGCTGAGCTAACGACCCGAAACCAGACCCGGCATTATACAGGATTTGGTCGTTAATAAAAGTGACGTTTGCTTTGATTGCCGGTTATGGCGCGTATGCGAGATTTTATTTGATGGATTCTTTTCGATCCAAAACGACGAAATGAAATTCCAAGCGATCATCGCTGTCAGAAATACGTTTGTCGCGCTGCGTTTCTTTCCAGTCGGTCAGGTCGAATTCTGGGAAATATACATCACCTTCAAAATCCCGTTGAATCTCGGTGATATAAATGCGCTGGCATAGTTTAAGCGTTTGCCGATAGAGCTTTTCGCCGCCGATGATGAAGTTTTCGCTATTGTCGGTGCTGGTTTCCTCGCAGATCATTAGCGCATTTTCGAGCGAATTGACGACTGTTGCACCTAGCACTTCATAATCCGTCTGGTGCGTAATAATGATGTTTGCTCTTCCAGGTAGAGGTTTGCCGATCGATTCGAAAGTTTTTCGTCCCATGACGATTGTCTGTCCCATGGTTAGGAATTTGAAATGCTTCAGGTCTGCCGGTAGGTGCCAAGGCAGTCGGTTGTTGCGGCCAATGACACGATTCTTGGCCATGGCGACTAATAACGATAGGCGTAGCGGTGTCATACGGCTACCTGGGCTTTGATGGCTGGATGAGGATCATAATTTTCCAGGGAAAAATCCTGGTACTGGAAATCCAGGATATTACGTATTTCTGGATTCAGCTTCATCGCTGGCAATGGCCGGGGTGTGCGCGACAATTGTTCTCGGGCTTGTTCCAGGTGATTCAAATACAAGTGCGCATCGCCGAATGTATGTACAAAATCTCCGGCTTCAAGATCGCAAGCTTGCGCGATCATCATGGTTAGCAATGCATACGATGCGATATTGAAAGGCACGCCGAGAAAAATATCTGCGCTACGTTGGTAGAGTTGGCATGACAGGCGATTGTCGGCAATATAAAATTGAAAGAAGGCATGGCATGGTGGCAAGCGCATTTTTTGTAAATCGCCGACGTTCCATGCGGAAACGATCATGCGACGTGAATCAGGTGTGTGCTTAATTTGTTCGATGACTTGCTGCAATTGGTCGATATGCCGGTTATCCGCCGCAGTCCAGGAACGCCATTGATGGCCGTAAATGGGGCCGAGATCGCCATATTCATCGGCCCATTCATCCCAGATCGTTACGCCGTTCTTGCGCAGGTAGTCGATATTAGTGTCGCCTTGCAAAAACCACAGCAATTCATGGATGATGGATTTTAGGTGGCATTTCTTGGTGGTTACCAACGGAAAACCATCGGCTAAGTTAAACCGCATCTGATAACCAAAAACCGATAATGTGCCGGTACCTGTGCGGTCGGTCTTTCGCTGGCCATGGTCGATAACATGTTGCATTAATTCCAGATATTGGCGCATTTGGATTGATATCCTCGATGAAAAGCCGTTTGAGTGCGTGTTTCAGGCAAGACGATCGCAGCCATAGTGCACGTAACCCGTATATAATAGCAAATACTATCTGCAATCATTGTCGAATGACGTTTGATATGTCACCCAGAAAAATAATATTTAACAGGAAAGTTCTTAATGCTGGCTTCACTTCACCAGAATATATCGCCTATTGACCAATCAATTAAAGCATCGCATACCCTCGTAATACTTCCAAAATCAGAAAAGTTACCCAAAAAATACAAGTTCTTCGGTGAAGAAACACTGGAAAAATTGCTGTCGCGGCGCGAAATGCTGTTGACGGAACTATCCGAAACGCCAGTTAGCGGCGATCTGCAGCAAGGCGAATTATGCGCCTGGGTTATGATCGACACCAATCAATCAGTATTTGCGCAACAAACCGTTATACGCAAAGCGATCAAATTGCTGCTTGCGGAACATCCCACCGAAATACACATTGCGGTTTACGGTTCGACCCAGCAAAAACAAGATATTGCAGAATTAGCTGTTTATACGGCTTGGGTAAATGGTGCGATTCTGCCGGTGCGGAAAAATAAACCGGCACCCAAATCATTGGCCAAAATTTTTCTGCATGGCTATAAAGACGCGGATAATTTCAATATACA
>JALRCN010000020.1 GCA_023257295.1 Nitrosomonas sp.
AGCGAATAAGTTGCCTGAATTTAGCTTCTCCAATTCGAGAACGGAAATAGTATCTGTTTTTAACATTCATCTCAGTAAGTTAACACACTTCTTTAAGTGCTTAACTTCCTAAGACCCTAAAAGTAAATCGGCCATGACTGAAACGACTGAAAACAACGCCAGCTACGAACCGCCATCTCCGCAGCAACACATCATCTTTTTGCTAAGGAAATATAAGCTGGTGGAAGGTTTGGTCAATTTGCAGGATTTGCAAGACAAATCTCACACCGTCTCATCAGTGCAAAAACAAAATCTAGCCGAATTACAAAACTATCTGAATCAGCTCCATCCCGCCGATATTGCACATATCCTCGAAGCACTGCCGCTTGAGGATCGGCTTTTGATTTGGAGTCTGGTCAAAGCGGAGCATGACGGCGAAGTGTTACTGGAAACATCGGATGCCGTCCGGGCTACGCTGATCACCGATATGGGCAATCATGAATTAGTCGCAGCGACGGAATATTTGGATACCGATGAAATTGCCGACCTTGCGCCCGATCTGCCGCAAAACGTTATTGCGGACGTTTTCCGCTCTTTACCCGTCGAAGAGCGCGAACAATTGCGCGCAGCCATGTCGTATCCGGAAGATTCCGTGGGTGCCTTGATGGATTTCGATGTCATCACAATCCGGGAAGATGTGCGGTTGGAAGTAGTACTGCGATATTTGCGCAGACTCGAGGAATTGCCGGATCATACCGACCAACTCTTCGTCGTCGACCGCAACGAGCAATTTAAAGGTGTATTGCTGATTAATCGCTTATTGGTCAGTGATCCGGAAATGCTAGTTGCCGATGTCATGACAGCTGAAATAATCAAACTTCACCCCGGCGATGTCGCACAGCAGGCTGCCAATGCATTTGAACGCTACGATCTGGTTTCGGCTTCCGTAGTCGACGATACCGACAAGCTGCTCGGTCGCGTCACTGTCAATACCGTCATCGATTTTATCCGCGACAAAGCGGAAAACGAAGCATTGAATCTGGCAGGTCTGAGTGAAGAAGAGGATATTTTCGCACCGGTGCTGAAAAGCGTAAAAAACCGCTGGGGCTGGCTCGCCATCAATTTAGTGACTGCTTTCATTGCATCGCGCGTCATCGGTCTATTTGAGGATTCTATTGAGAAACTGGTAGCGTTGGCTGCTCTGATGCCGATCGTGGCAGGCATCGGCGGCAATTCGGGCAATCAAACCATTACCATGATCGTGCGTGCGCTGGCACTGGAGCAAATCACCACTGGCAGTGCCTGGAAATTACTGACCAAGGAAGTCGGGGTCAGTCTGGTCAACGGCTTGATGTGGGGCACCATCATCGGCGCATTCACCTTCGCTATTTATCAAAATGCCGAATTGGGTTTGATCATGACAATGGCAATGGTGCTTAACTTATTGTTAGCCGCAATATTGGGCGTATTGATCCCGCTGACATTACGCAAACTTGGCCGCGATCCGGCGCTGGGTTCCAGCGTTATGATCACGGCCGTGACCGATAGTGGCGGGTTCTTTATTTTCTTAGGATTAGCGACGATTTTTCTGTTGTAAAATCAGCCACCCTTTGATATCACTGCAGCACCGCGCAATTTACCTAGATAGCACCCTGCCGATATGCCGATAATCCAGCTCATTACCATCAAAGTCGGTAACAAGTGCGAACCGTTGGTATCGCGAAACTGCATCATCAAAATTCCCAGCGGCATTGCGCCCACGAGAATAAGCGCGCAAATTATCCAAGACTCGTTAGTCCATTCAAATACCGTGTAAGAAAATAACAAAAACGGCAAAAATATGGCAATTTGAACAATCCAAGGAATACCGCTCCATAGTGCGACGAGCGCCAAAAACGAGAGCAAAAAGCCGCCTATCAGCGCACAAAAAGCCATGAACGTTGTTTTCCAGCCACTGCGGCGATTCGTTTGTTGCACGATTATTTTCCTTTTCTAAAACAGTATCGGCACATGAAAACCTATTCATGGACAGGCGCCGACACAATCGATTGTTTTAATTTAACGATTTCCGGTTGATTCAATGTTTCCGTTTTTAATAATGCTTCCGCAGTCCGATCCAGTAATGCCCGGTTAATTTGCAAAATAGCGACTGCTCGCGCCAATGCCTGATCGACCAGTGCACGCACGGCACTATCGATCTTGTTCGCAGTTTCTTCGCTATAGCTCCGATTCTGCGGCATCGGTATATTGGGTTGCAAAAAAACGGATTGCTCGCGGTCGTACGCGACATTGCCCAATGCTTCGCTCATTCCATACCGCAACACCATGGCGCGAGCAATATCGGTAGCTCGCGCCAGATCGTCGGCCGCGCCGGTGGATACTTCGTTGAACACCACTTGCTCCGCCGCCCGCCCGCCAAGCAGCACCGCCATTTTATTGAGCAATTCGATACGGGTCATCAGGAAACGATCTTCCGTTGGGCGCTGTATTGTGTATCCCAATGCGCCCACACCGCGCGGAATGATGGAAACCTTATGAACTTCATCGGTACCGGGCAAAGCCAGTGCAACCATGGTATGCCCTAACTCATGAAAGGCAACCACACGGCGTTCATTCGGATTTAACAGCCGGTTGCGTTTCTCAAGTCCGGCAACGATACGCTCGATCGCATTGTTGAGATCGTCCATCGTCACCGATGCGGCCGCGCGCCGCGTAGCAAGTAAAGTAGCTTCGTTGATGAGATTGGCTAAATCCGCGCCGGTAAAACCCGGCGTCAATGCGGCGATCTGCTCAATGTTGACATCCGTGCCCAATTTAACTTTTTTTGCGTGTACCGCGAGAATTTGCTCACGTCCTAACTTGTCGGGACGATCCACCAAAACCTGACGATCAAAACGTCCAGCGCGCAACAATGCCGGATCGAGAATTTCCGGTCGGTTCGTTGCCGCCAATAACACGATGCCGCTACTGGGATCGAATCCGTCTAACTCCGCCAGCAATTGGTTCAGTGTTTGCTCTTTCTCGTCATGCCCGCCACCCAATCCTCCATAAGCACCACGAGCGCGGCCAAGCGCATCCAATTCATCGATAAAAATAATCGCGGGCGACATTTGCCGCGCTTGCTCGAACAGATCACGTACGCGCGCAGCACCGACACCGACAAACATCTCGACAAATTCCGATCCGGAAATCGAAAAAAACGGCACACCGGCCTCACCTGCGACTGCGCGCGCCAGTAATGTTTTTCCGGTGCCCGGTGGGCCAACCAGCAAAATTCCTTTGGGCGCCCGTCCGCCCAAGCGGCCGTAATCCACCGGATTCTTAAGAAAATGAATGATCTCGATCAATTCCTCTTTGGCTTCATCCACACCGGCCACATCGTCAAAAGTCACTTTGGTTTCTTTTTCGACAAATACCTTGGCGCGGCTTTTGCCGATGGACATCAATCCGCTGCCCATACCGCTTCCCATGCGGCGTATCACAAAAATCCAAATGGCGACGAAAATCGCCGTCGGCACAATCCACGAAAGCAAATCGGGCAGCCAAGTACTTTGCACCACACCGGTATAAACGACGTTATGCTTATCCAGCATTTCAGCAAACTCAGGCTCTACCCGTGTAGTGACAAAATCCTTAAAACCATCGGCGTGCTTTTCCTTCAAGGTACCGAAAATCTGATTTTCGGTAATCGCAATCTCGGCAATCCGGCCTTGCTCCAGAAAATGCTGAAAACGACTATAAGGAATGGGTTCGATTTGGGTATATTGAGAATACAAACTCTGCACCAGCAACAGCGTCAAAAACGCGGCGGCAATAAATGCGATATTGATATTTGTTTTTTTATCCATAGCCATCAACCCCTATTCCATCACTTATTTGTAAGAATTTCTAGCGTTGTTTACAGTATTTGGGAGAATGCTGTAGATGAACATACATAAACGCACCCGCTTAACTTTACTGGATCG
>JALRCN010000084.1 GCA_023257295.1 Nitrosomonas sp.
AATTCGAACAAGCAAGTCAAAACGTTCTCGACTTGGTGAAAAAACTGTCCGTTAAAATGGGACAACTCCAACTCCAACTCCAACTCCACATTGCCATTTGGTCAGCAACCCAATATTATGCTGCGTACTATCACATAAAGAAATCTTACGTCATGGCAGAGATCGTATTACTTCTTTTCGTTTAATTTTGAGGGTGAAAAATGGCAACAATGTCAGAACGGCTTGATGAGTTACTGTCGAATGCAGGGTATTCTGATGCTATCCAGAGCAGTGGTTTGTCGGCGGAAGCGTATTACTTACAAAACACGTGGAACGATGATTTGTTGGACGGGAATGCTCCAGGCCCAGATGAGATTCTCCATGCACTTGCTGGCCTGGACTCGAGTGAGTTGATCTCGGTTGTTTCCAGTCTGGATATTTCGCAACTTGAGGAACTCGACACTGTCGAGGGCTTTGATCTTGGTGAAACTCTGGCCTCATTCGATCCGATCTTGCTGACCAAGCTGGGGATTTTCGACAAGATGTCGGACGATATCAATTTTTTCCAAGGAATCTTTGATCCAGATCAGATGCTGGCTATGCTCGAGGGTTCTGGCAATAAGCTGGCGGACATCGTGCATGGCATGGATGCCTCCAACCTCGAATTCCTCGACGGTGCCGAAGGCTTCGATCTCGGGGCAACTCTGGCTGGCCTCGACCCGAATATGCTCGGTGATTTCATGTCTGGATGGGATGGCGACGAACTCCAGTTCCTCGATGGCCTGGCTGGCTTCAACTTGGGAGCAACGCTAACGGAGTTCGATCCTGAGATGATAGCTTCGATGATGGGCTCCTGGGATGATCCGAGTGCCATCAGTTTCCTCGGCGAACTCGATGACTTCGATCTCGGTGCCATGCTCAATGGCATGCCCGACAATCTCAAAGGCGAGATGCTCGGCCAGATAGATGGTTCCGTGCTCGCGGGTTTGGGTGATCTGAGTGGAGATTTCGACCTGACGACCTTCGTCGCCGACGCGGGTGACTTCCTCCCGAAAGGCTTTGATCTGAACACAGCCATGAATGACGGTGGCACCGGTGGTTTCTTTGACTTGATTAGCGGTGGCATCAGTAGCATTAACATAGGTAATATGTTTATGTAGTGATGGTTTAAGACTTGTCCGTCTGAAAGTTACTCACATTTTACATGATTGCCTACGGTTAACAAAAAACCCGCTAAACTTATCATTTATGCGGGTTTCGTTGGTGTTTCTGGGCAACGCTTGGTATATAACTGGCGGAGAGAGAGGGATTCGAACCCTCGATAAGCTTTTTGTGCCTATACTCCCTTAGCAGGGGAGCGCCTTCGACCACTCGGCCATCTCTCCGGTTTGATGATTTATTCGTGCGACTATCTTGCTTTTAATCACAGCGCTTGCTCGAGATCGAATGCTTTGTGCAGTACCCGGACTGCGAGTTCCATATATTTTTCATCGACAACTACTGAAATTTTTATTTCTGACGTAGCGATCATTTGTATATTGATACCCTCTTCCGCTAACACACGGAACATTTTACTGGCGATACCCGCATGCGAGCGCATGCCAACACCGACAACCGATACTTTCGCAATTCTATCACCTCCCAGCACATCGCGTGCGCCAATGTGGGATTGAATCTTTTCTTTCAGAATATTCATCGTGTTTTTGAACTCATTGCGATGAACGGTGAAGGAAAAGTCGGTTAGACCGTCGTGTCCCACATTTTGTATGATCATGTCCACATCGATATTGGCGTCGGCAACAGGTCCTAAAATCTGATAAGCAATGCCGGGATGATCGGGAACGCCCAATACGGTGATCTTTGCTTCGTCACGATTAAATGCGATACCTGAAATTACCGCTTGTTCCATATTTTCATCTTCCTCAAAAGTAATCAGCGTGCCTTGGCCGTCTTCTTCAAAGCTGGATAAGACTCTCAGCTTTACTTTATATTTTCCGGCAAATTCCACCGATCTTAATTGCAAAACCTTCGAGCCAAGGCTTGCCATTTCAAGCATTTCTTCAAATGTAATGGTATTAAGCCTTCGGGCTTCCGCAACAACGCGCGGATCGGTGGTATATATACCATCGACGTCGGTGTAAATCTGGCATTCATCCGCTTTAAGCGCGGCAGCCAGCGCCACACCGGTGGTGTCGGAACCGCCGCGACCCAGCGTGGTGATATTTCCTTTTTCGTCGACACCTTGGAATCCCGCAACGACAACGACATAACCTGCATCCAAATCGGCGCGGATTTTTTCTTCGTCGATGCTCAGAATCCGTGCTTTAGTGTATGTGCTATCGGTTAAAATTCTGACTTGCGATCCGGTATAGCTTTTGGCCTTGACATTAAACTCCATCAGCGCCATCGCCATTAATGCAATGGAAACTTGCTCGCCAGTTGAAATCATGACATCGAGCTCGCGCGTACTTGGATTTTCTTGAACTTCGCGTGCAAGTGCTATGAGTCGGTTCGTTTCGCCGCTCATGGCCGAAACAACCACTACGATTTGATGTCCTTGCGAATGGAATTTCGCGACTCTACGCGCTACATTTTTTATTCGTTCGGTACTGCCAACCGAGGTGCCGCCGTATTTTTGTACGTAGAATGCCACAGATTATTGACCCAAGTTTATGCTGAGTTGGAAAATCACGTGATTTTACACACTTCCATAAAAGAAAACTAGGCATCCTATAGACTAAGGAGACGCTGATTCATTCGGCGAGCAAGATGAAGCACGAGGCGCATGGAATGCAGCAACCGAGACATGTCGACATGATAGGCGAGGGAGCGAGTACCGTGCAACGAAGTGATTCGCTCGTACAGTCAATAAATCAGCATTTCCTTAAAAGTTTGTGGTGAATTCAATGCCGACGATGCCCTTTATTTTCGATAAACTATGCAGGATTGCTTTCCCAGTGATAAAAATTATTTTTTTCGGCCGCTTATATGCTAACTGCAATTGAAATAGAAACCGGCGATAATCCAACGCATGCGATCATTTGGCTGCATGGCTTGGGTGCCGACGGGCATGATTTTGTGCCGATTGTCGACGAATTGGATCTGCCTTCCGAGAAGCGCATTCGATTTATTTTTCCGCACGCGCCGGAACGCCCGGTGACGATCAATGACGGATATGTCATGCGAGCTTGGTATGACATCTACCACGCCGATTTCAATCATCGTCAGGATGAATCCGGAATTCGAGAATCGCAGCAAGCCATTGATGTTTTGATCATCCGGGAACAGCAACGCGGTATTCCGACGCAGCATGTTTTTCTGGCAGGGTTCTCTCAGGGCGGCGCCATGGCATTGCAAACCGGATTGCGGCAGGCCCAACCATTGGGCGGCATCATCGCGTTGTCTTGCTATCTGCCGTTGATTGAAACACTCGCGACCGAAGCCAGTCCGAGCAATGCATCGATACCGGTCCTCATGACGCATGGCATTAACGATCCGGTGATACCCATCGCCTATGCTATCGCATCGAAAGACAAGCTGCTCGCTGCTCATTATCAAGTCGATTGGCATCAATACTCGATGGCGCACACGGTTTGCGGTCCGGAAATTGCTGATATCAGCTATTGGTTACAACGACTTGTCGATCATTCAGCAAACTAACCGTCAATCTTGCGATGACGTTTCCTGCGGCAAGTCTCGATATAAGTAATCGTTGGATAACAATCGCTTGGCAACTATAGTTTGCTCAGCGGTCACTTCCCCAAGCCCTAAGAATTGTTTCGTCTCGCTGTATAATCGGATTAATCCGATTTCAGATGCATTGCCGTTTTGCTGCGGATTTGAAACGATACGGCCTTGAATCAAATGCAATGCTTTGGTTTTATCCAGAATAACGGATGGCATTGCGGTCAAGAAACTATCGATCGGTAGCAAACATGCTTTTAATGTTTCTGCATTCATTGTTTCCATGTCCATCAAGCGATGCGCTTGTTCAAGCGAAAATTCACCGATTGCGGTGCGCCGCAAGAACGTTAAATACGCGCCGCCGCACCCCAGCGCTTTACCGATATCCTCTGCCAAGGTTCGAATATAGGTTCCGGAGCTGCATCGAATAATTACATGCAATTCATTGTGCGCCAACGACTTGATTTTTATGTCATGAATGACAATATCGCGCGCTTTGCGCTCAACGATCTCGCCTTTTCTAGCGTAAGCATACAAGGGCTTTCCTTGATGTTTTAAAGCGCTATACATTGGGGGTATTTGCGTGTTTTTCCCGATAAATCGCTGGAGCGTCTGTTCGCACTCATGCCGATTCGGTTCGTTATTGATTAATGCGGACGAATGAATTTCGCCTTCCGCATCGCCGGTACTACTCAAAAAACCCAATTTCATTCGCGCTTCGTAGGTTTTATCGGCACTCAGCAACATGAACGAGAATTTAGTCGCCTCGCCAAAACATATCGGCAAAAGCCCTGTGGCCACCGGATCCAGCGTACCGGTATGCCCGCATTTAGCAGCGGAAAAAATATATTTTGCAATTTGTATCGCTTTATTGGACGAAACACCATAGTGTTTATCCAACAGCAACACACCGTTAATATTGTGTTTGTTAGCTTTAATCAAACGAGTTGGCTTTTCTTGCGGAAGCAACCGATTCAATCCGGCTGTTTATCGGGGTCTTCTCGGTGATGAGATTGATCTTGCGCAATCGCTTCGTCAATCAGTTTTGAAAGATGCACACCATATTCGACGGATTCGTCGTAAACAAAATGCAATTGCGGAGTTATCCTTAATTTCATGCGATGAGATAGGCTTGAGCGCAAAAAACCCTTGGCGTTTTCAAGTCCCTTTTCCACCAGAAAACGCTCTTCCTGATTGATCAGGGCCGTATAGAATACTTTTGCATGGCTATAATCGCGTGTGACCTCAACGGCTGTAATCGTGATAGCACCGATTCTAGGGTCTTTAATCTCATTTTGCAGCAGATCCGCCAATTCGCGTTGTATTTGATCGGCCACACGCAGCGTGCGGGAAAAATCTTTTGGCATCGATGAAGAGTCTTTGCGCGCTATTTACTGTAGTGTGCGTGCAGTTTCGACAATTTCATAAATCTCCAATTGGTCGCCGACCAGAATATCGTTGAAATTCTTGAGCGACAATCCACATTCAAACCCTTCCCTGACTTCCTTTACATCGTCTTTGAAACGTTTCAGCGAATCGAGTTCGCAACCATGAATGACCAAGCCATCACGCAACACCCTGACGGACGAATTTCTTTTAACAATGCCATCCAACACATAACAACCCGCTACGACACCTACCTTAGGAATACGATAAATTTCACGGATATCGACTAGACCGATAATATGCTCTTTGCGGTCAGGTGCCATCAATCCGGAAAGTGCTGCCTTAATTTCATCCACCGCTTCATAAATGATATTGTAATAATGCACATCGACACCGGTAGAAGCGATTAATTTCCGTGCACTGGCGTCCGCACGCACATTAAATCCGATCACAATCGCTTTGGATGCTAGCGACAAATTGATATCCGATTCGATAATTGCACCGACACCGCTATGGATGATATTTACCTTCACTTCATCGGTAGAAAGCTTCTGCAACGCATAGGCCAACGCCTCGCACGATCCTTGCACATCGGCTTTGATGATCAGCGATAGCACCTTGACATCCGATTGCTGATCGAAAACATTTTCCAACTTGGCAGCCTGTTGCTTTGCCAGCTTCACGTCGCGATATTTGCCTTGCCTAAATAATGCAATTTCGCGCGCCTTGCGTTCATCATCCAAAACCAATACCGTTTCACCGGCTTCAGGAACTTCGGATAAGCCCTGAATTTCCACAGGAATCGATGTTCCTGCTTGCTTGATGAGTTTGCCGTTTTCATCGCTCATCGCGCGCACTTTGCCATAAACAGCACCGGCAAGTATAACGTCGCCACGTCTCAACATGCCTGATTGCACCAGAATGGTTGCTACCGGACCACGACCTTTATCCAAGCGCGATTCAATTACAACGCCTTTAGCCGGTGCCTGAGCCAATGCCTTTAACTCCAGCACTTCGGCTTGCAGCAGAATGCTCTCCAGTAATGCATCGATACCCTGCCCTGTTTTGGCGGACACTTCGACAAACATGGTGTCTCCCCCCCAGTCTTCCGGAACGACTTCGTGCGCAACCAGTTCGTGACGAATACGTTCTGGATTTGCTTCGGGTTTGTCGATTTTATTGACTGCGACAATGATTGGAATTTTCGCGGCTTTTGCGTGATGAACAGCTTCGATGGTTTGTGGCATAACGCCATCGTCTGCGGCGACGACGAGAATCACGATATCGGTAATCTTCGTACCACGTGCACGCATGGCGGTAAATGCTTCATGACCTGGTGTATCCAGGAAAGTAACCATGCCATGATCGGTTTCCACGTGATAAGCGCCAATATGCTGGGTAATGCCGCCCGCTTCTCCGCCAGCCACGCGAGTGCGCCGGATATAATCCAACAACGAAGTTTTGCCGTGATCGACGTGTCCCATTACGGTGACTACAGGCGCGCGCGACACCAGCTCCAGTTCGACTGGAGCTGCTTCATTATCGGCGAGAAAGCTCTCTGGATTATCCAGTTCGGCATATTTTGCAACGTGCCCCATTTCCTCGACAACAATCATGGCGGTATCTTGATCCAGCATTTGATTGATCGTTACCATGCTGCCCATTTTCATCAACACCTTGATAACGTCAGCCGCTTTGACTGACATTTTTTGCGCTAGCGCGCCGACGGAAATGGTTTCTGGTACGGCGATATCACGAACGATAGGTTCTGTCGGTGCTGAAAAACCATGCGCATTTTGTTCTTCGCCATGCGTAGGCTTGCTATGTTTTTCTTTTCGCGTACGCCAGCCTTGTCTTGAGGAAATATCGTCCCGCGTTTTTAGGCTACGCTTTTTAGTGCTTTCATCTTTCCAAACAACCTGCTGTTTCGCTTGTTTTTTATTTTTCCCCGCTTTTTCTTCCGGTTTTAACGCAGGTTTATGCAGGGTTCCATCGGTTAAACCAGGATGTACAGTTGCATCGCTTGCCGGTTCGGAGTCCGCGCTTTTCCCTTTGACCGGCTGAGCCTCGGCCCCAATCCTAGATTCCACCGTTTCTTGCGCTGTCGGTGCAGCGGCTGGCGACGCTTCTCCGGCGGCGGTTTCCGTTTCGGTATTTTTTTTCTTTGCGGATTCGGTTAGATCAGTTTTCTTACGCTCTTTCTTTTGCTTGAATTCCTCGGCCTGACGTGCAATTAATTCTGCCTGCTTTCGTGCTTCTTCATCGCGAAGGGCCAATTGCTCCGCGTTGATGACAGGCTCCTTGGCTGTGGAACCCATAACTTCCGGCACTTCACTGTCTACAGCAAGCGCTTCATTGTCGGTCAAACTTGGTTTTGTCAGTATGCGTCTTTTTCTGACCTCGACTTGAATAGTCCGCGCCCGTCCGGCGCTATCGGATTTACGGATTTCCGAGGTCTGTCGGCGTGTCAAAGTAACTTTGCTTTTCGCCTCTGTAGTACCATGCGTTTTTCTCAGGTAATCAAGCAATTGAGCTTTGTCTTGCTCTGTCAAACTGTCTTCTGCAAGCACTTTCCTTACACCGGCAGCCTTTAGCTGTTCCAGCAAAACCGCTGGCAGCAAACCCAGTTCATTAGCAAATTGTTCCACACTCATTTGAGCCATCAATAACCCTTCAACGTTCGAAACCACAAGGAGTTTTTACAACACGAAAAACACGATTGTATTATTATGATACTATTTCAGCTACTTAAACCACGGTTCACGCGCCTTGATAATGAGTTGATTGGCACGTTCGGTATCGATTCCAGTCATTTCGACCAAATCATCGGTGGCCAAATCAGCTAAATCGGCTTGCGTATTAATTCCCTTTGCCGCTAATTCTCTAACGATATCGATATCCATTCCTTCTAACGATAACAAATCTTCAGCAACATGCTCGACCTTTTCTTCGGTAGCAATAGCATCCGTCAACAACACGTTGCGTGCGCGATTTCGTATCTCATTGATCGTTTCTTCGTCCAATGATTCAATTTCCAGCATCTCATTTAACGGCACATAAGCAATCTCTTCCAAGGTAACAAAGCCTTCTTGTACCAGAATCTCGGCAATTTCCTCATCCACATCCAATTTTTGGATAAAAATCTGGCAGATTTGCGATGTTTCCTGCTCTTGTTTGGCCTTAGATTCTTCTACGGTCATGATATTAAGTTCCCAGCCGGTTAGCTCGGAAGCCAGGCGTACATTCTGCCCGCCGCGTCCAATCGCCTGCGCCAGGTTTTCATCGTCCACCACAATATCCATGCTGTGCTTTTCTTCATCAACCATAATGCTGCTGATTTCAGCGGGTGCCAATGCATTGATAATAAAAGTTGCAGGATCGTCCGACCACAGCACGATATCAACACGTTCACCGGCAAGTTCGCTAATGACCGCTTGCACTCTGGAACCGCGCATGCCGACGCAAGTTCCGATCGGGTCTACACGTTGATCATTCGATTTAACGGCTATTTTAGCGCGCAATCCGGGGTCGCGTGCCGCTGCCTTAATTTCCAACAAACCTTCTTCAATTTCAGGAACTTCCAATTCAAAGAGTTTTGTTAGAAATTCGCATGAAATGCGGGATAGTTTTAACTGCGGCCCCCGTGCCGTACGATCAACTTTATATAAATAGGCACGCACGCGGTCACCTACGCGCAAATTTTCTTTCGGGATCATTTGGTCGCGAGTCAATTCCGCTTCGATTTTCCCGGATTCTATAATGGCGTTACCGCGCTCCATGCGCTTAACCGTGCCTGTAATCAAATACTCTTCTCTTTCGAGGAAATCGTTGAGTGTTTGCTCGCGTTCCGCATCGCGGATTTTCTGAAAAATAACTTGTTTTGCTGCCTGTGCACCAATACGTCCAAATTCAATTGGCTCCAATGGCTTTTCAAGATAGCTTCCGATCTGTAGGCTTGAATCTACCTGTGTTGCATCATTCAAGGCGATTTGCCGCTCCAAATGCTCGACAGCACCGTCTTCCACGACAAGCCAACGACGAAAGGATTGATAATCTCCCGTCACTCGATCAATGGAAACGCGCGCTTCAATATCTTCTTGAAACCGTTTCTTGGTGGCAGATGCCAATGCCAACTCCAATGCTGCGAAAACGATTTCTTTTTCGACAGATTTTTCACGTGCCAATGCATCAACCAACAGTAAAATTTCGCGGCTCATAATCCTCCAGCCAAATTATCTTAGGATATCTATAATCTTGGAACCAAACGCGCTTTTCCAAGATTAATCAATTCAAAATCTAGCAGTTTTCCTTCCACATCAAGTTTTATTATGCCATTATTTATTTCCCGCAAAACTCCCACAAAATTTCTTTGTCCCTGCAATGGAACACGCAACCTCAACTTAATCATCTCCCCTTTGAAACGTACAAAATCCGCTTCTTTACGTAATGGCCTATCCATTCCGGGCGACGAAACTTCTAATCGGCCATAATCGATATTCTCAACCGCAAATAACCGACTCAAGTGATTACTGATCGTCACACAGTCATCAATTGTAATACCGCCTTCTTTATCAACAAAAATCCGGATTAATTTATTGTGCGCCAATTGCTCCATATCGATCAACTCATATCCCATGCCTTTTAGAGTCGATTCCAACAATTCTTCCAGTGCCATAGCTCCACCACAAATAAAAAATGGGCTGCAAAGCCCATCTCAATTACATCTTGTAGTTTAACAAAAATTTATAAAATTCGGAACTATTTTATGAAAACCTGTAAAGAACAAATAAACTGTCCTGTGTTGTATCAGCTGATCTGTCTGGTTTTATATGGAATCCGAGGAAGATTTCAGATGAAACGGACAGAGTGGCTACAGGAGACCCGGAAGATGAG
>JALRCN010000107.1 GCA_023257295.1 Nitrosomonas sp.
AAACGTTCTCGACTTGGTGAAAAAACTGTCCGTTAAAATGGGACAACTCCAGGTTATTTTAATTGAGAATAGCGAAATATAACGTATTATTGAAATAGATATTTGTTCAAAGAGAGAAAAACATGAAAAAAGTTAATGGCTTGCTGTGCATCACATTACTATTTACTGGATGCGCCACAATAACGCAAGGTACCAGTCAGATGCTGACATTCAATCTTGATCCAAAAGAAACAAAGTGCTCTTTGATTCGCGTCGACGATGGAGAAATCGGATCGATTAGTTATACTAACAACACATTAACTGTTAATAAAGATAAGGATGACATCATTGTCAAATGTACCGCCCCAGGATACCAGCAAAAAACAATGAAGATTGTCAGTGCTGCTTCTGGTGGTGGTGTCGCAAGTATCTTTTTAATTGATTTAGGCATCACCGATCTTGCAACTGGCGCATTCTGGAAATATCCAGATACACATTCAATCGTTCTGAACAAAGAAAACATTGTGCCATGACTCGAAACAGGTGGGTACCAGGTCTTGAATTAACACATAAACCGGGCGCAGATTGTTTCATTTCCCGGGGAAGGGTGATGTTTGGATTCTGGTGTGCAATGGCTGTCATTGTATGGCCGTATTCAAGATAAACCCCAAAAGGGATAGTTCGCCAATGCAGAAATAATGATTGTTGAAAATTATCTGCATCGGTTTTCTCGAAAATATTTCCAGCAATCTGTTAATCGTCGTCGCCCAATTCGGCGTCCCATCCCTTTTTCTTAGCCTCGGCGATGGCGTGCGTGTAAATTCTTGTGTGACGTTGCTGCAAATCGTCAGGTAGCCGACTTGGCAGGTGGGCGTAAGGATCCCATGCGGCATGCACTTTTTCGTATAAGTTTTGCATTTGCGACGTGCTCCAACCGGCGCAAGTTTCCGTTTCCGGAATGATGCCGAATACCCAGGCATCGCGCACAATGCGGCCCAAGTGCGTGAGACCTTCGTTTTCGTCCTGATCGACTCCAACATAATGCTGTTCTGTCATTTTTTCCTCGAATAATTAATGGGTTTCTTTAGCGGTGGTTTTTGTTTTTGCGTTAAATCGTTGCAAAATGTGACTGGTCATGTTTTTCGCCAATTCTTCCTCGCTGAAGAATATGGTACCGAGTTTGGCTTCGCGGAATAACTTGGCTTCGTCTTCGTCGTGCGTGCGTATTACGATTTCAATCTCGGGATTCAACGTGCGCGCCGTTTCGATCATGTGCCGGATGTGCAAGGTATCCGGGATCGCGATGGCGAGCATGGCTGCATCGGTGATATGCGCTTGGATCAGTACAGAAGGATCGGAAGCATCGCCTGAAACGGCATTGATTTTTCGCTTGCGTAAATCCTGCACCAGCTCACGATTTTGTTCCGCCACGATGTACGGGATATTTTGTTCGCTCAAAGCCTTGGCAATGCGTTCTCCGACATGGCCGTAACCGACCAGAACAACTTGTCCTTCCAGGTATTTGCGTTCGGTGCTCATCGGCAACTCGGCAAATGGGTCGTCGCGGCTTTCATATTTGCGCGCTATTGCGGAGTGCTTCAGAATCCATGACCGGGCGGGAATGACGACGGCAAAAGCGATCGGATTAAACGCGATCGAAATCAAAGCGCCCGCGAGTACCAGACTCATGCCTTCGGCTGGCATTAAATCCAGCGATAGGCCAAGTCCTGCGAGAATAAACGAGAATTCGCCGATTTGTCCCAGGCTCGCCGCAACGGTCAATGCGGTATTGAGTGGATAGCGCAGCAATAATACCAGCAGCATCGCCGCCATCGATTTGCCGACAATGATGATGGCAATCACGCCAAGCACGCGCAACGGTTCTTCCAGCAATATCATCGGATCGAATAGCATACCGACGGAAACGAAGAACAGCACGGCAAAAGCATCGCGCAGTGGCAGCGATTCCTCCGCCGCGCGGTGGCTGAATTTCGATTCGCGCATGACCATACCGGCGAAAAAAGCGCCCAAGGCAAACGAGACATTGAACAATGCCGCAGCGCCGTATGCGATGCAAATCGCCAATGCAACCACGGCCAGTGTGAACAGTTCGCGCGAGCCTGTGCGAGCCACTTGCCACAACAACCACGGCAAAACGCGCCGACCGACCAGCAGCATGACCGCGATAAAGGTTGCAACCTGCAGCAACGTGATGCCCAACGTTTTCCATAGCGATCCGGCTTCGTTTTCAGTGCCATTCGATCCACCCAGCATCGGCGCGAATGTCGGTAAAAGCACCAGGATCAATACGGTGGCCAGGTCTTCGACAATCAGCCAGCCGACGGCGATCCGGCCATTCATCGATTCCAGGAAGTTGCGCGATTCCAGCGCTTTAAGCAGCACCACCGTGCTGGCGCAAGAAAGCGATAATCCCAGCACCAATCCAGCACCGAAGCTCCAACCCCACCAATTGGCAAGCGCAATGCCGAGGCCGGTTGCAACGGCCATTTGGACGATGGCGCCCGGTACTGCGATGCGTTTGACGGCGAGGAGATCATTCAGTGAGAAATGCAAACCGACGCCGAACATCAGCAGCATTACGCCGATCTCGGCCAATTGCGAGGCAATGCCGATGTCGGCGACATAGCCGGGGGTAGAGGGGCCGATGGCAATGCCGGCAAGTAAATACCCCACCAGCGCAGGCGTTTTAAGCCGTTCGGCGATAAAGCCCAGGATTAAGGCCAAGCCAAAACCGGCGGCAATCGTGGTGATGAGGACAACACTGTGATCCATTCAGGTTTCTGGGTTTTGGAATAAGGGTAATGGATTGTTCCGAAATATCCGGCAATCGTATGAAATACTGAGCAATAACCGCAGCACGCGGCGGATCTTAGCCGCGCCGTCTGCATTGTATCAGATGAACATGCTATTTAACGAAGGATGGAAAACAGGCGATTGCCGGAAGCTGAGGTTGTCCAGTGCTTGAAAATTCGCCTACCGGCTACGATGCGCCTCATCTTGCCCGCCGCACTATTCAGTATTTTCCTAATGTTAGCGGAGCTTGCGTCGATTCTGGAATCAATACGGTTGCAATCTTGGCGGCGGGCATGGGCACTCCGAAGTAAAACCCTTGATATAAGTCGCAATTCTTTTCGTTAAGAAAAGCGACTTGTCTTTCCGTTTCCACGCCTTCGGCGACCACCTTCATGCCCAGGCTATGCGCCATGCCGATGGTGGCGGTGACGATGGCGGCATCGTTTTCATCGGTGGTGATGTCGCGGATAAAGGAGCGGTCTATTTTTAGGTTGTTGATTGGATAGTTCTTTAAATAGGCAAGGCTCGAATAACCGGTGCCGAAATCGTCTATTGCAATAACGAAGCCGAGGCTGCTCAGTTGACGCAACGTTTTTTTGACCATCTCATTGTCTTTCATGAGCAGGCTTTCCGTAATTTCTAATATCAGGTTATGCGCGGCTACGCCGGTTTCCTGCAATATGTGCTGAATATTGGGTAAAAATAGCTTGTGTTGAAATTGTTTGGCCGATAGATTGATCGATATTTTGGGCACGTCATATCCGTCATTGAGCCATTCTTTGATTTGCAGGCATGTCGATTTAATAATCCAATCGCCAAGCGGCAGGATTAATCCGGATTCTTCGGCTAACGGAATAAATTTTGTCGGCGGTATCCAATTTTCTTTCGGGTGATGCCATCGCAATAGAACCTCCAGGCTGGCGATGCGATTGTCTATGTCAACGATAGGTTGGAAATACAGCTGTAATTCGTTTTCTTTGATTGCGGTGTACAAGTAATTGGTGATCTTGTGGTTCTCGATGGCCTGGAGATTCATTTCATCGGAGAAATACCGGTAGCTGTTACGTCCCGACGATTTTGCGTTGTACATGGCGGTATCGCTGTGTTTTAGCAGCACATCCGCATCTTTGCCGTGCTCGGGATACAAAGCGATGCCGATACTGCACGTGAGATAGAATTCATGCTGGTTGATGTGATAAGGCTCCGAGAGCTGGGTTAGTATTTTTTGCGATACCAGCTCGACAACGTTTGTTTCCGTGATGTACGGCAGCACGACGATGAATTCGTCCCCGCCTTGACGTGCCACGGTATCTTCGCTGCGTATACTTGCGGATAGCCTTTTCGCAACTTTCTTCAGCAAAAGATCGCCTAAATTGTGGCCGAATGTGTCATTGATGTTTTTAAAAGGGTCTTAGGAAGTTAAAGCGGGTTTAGGCGTAATAATTTGAGAACGGCAAGATAAAGATTATCACGACGATGATTAAAACGAAATTCGGTTTC
>JALRCN010000188.1 GCA_023257295.1 Nitrosomonas sp.
TAAAGTTAAGCGGGTGCGTTTATGTATGTTCATCTACAGTATTCTCCCAAATACTGTAAACAACGCTAGAAATTCTTACACCTTATTCCTTTCGATTCTCCCGCACCCAATCGCGCCATTGCACGAACAAACCTGGATCAAGCGCCGCAATCACGGATCGCTGCCACGGCGTGCCCGCCCAATAATCGTCGTGATCGAACCCGCACATATGACCGCCCGCTTCCGTGAGAATCAGCGAACCGGCGGCATAATCCCACGGCTTCTGCCCGCCATGCAGGTACAAATCTAAAAAACCGGCAGCGGCATAACACCATTCCAACGTACAAGCGCCAAAATTGCGCTGCGATGCATACGGCGGATAGGCTGCGACTTTGCCTGCAAAACTCCGGCTCAAGCGTTTCAAATCCACATTCGCGGTCGCGCTTTTCATTGTGGGCACGAATTTCTTGATCGGCAACGCAATGCCATTCAAGAAAGCACCGCCTCCTTTCGTGGCATAAAACATTTCTTCGGTCACCGGATTGTAAATGACGCCCAACACACCCCGACCTTGCTCCATAAACGCCACTGAAATGGCAAAATAAGGCAATCCGTTAAAAAAATTGGAGGTCCCGTCAATGGGATCGACGCTCCACAGCCCGGTTTTCCCTTTTTCCCATTGCTCCGCCTGTTCCTTCTCGGACATTTCCTCGCCCATCGCGGGCGCAGGGCAAATGGCTTGCAATTTTTCCAGCAAAGCGTTTTGTGCCGCAACATCGGCTTCTGTAAAAAAACTGCCGTCCGATTTGTATTGCCGATCGACGCGCAGATAGCGCGGCATGATCACTTCATGCGCGACTTCTCTAACCGCTACAATGACATGATCAAGCACTATGACTCCACACGCCATTTAATCGAGCAGCCGATGCTAGGGATTTGTTCTACCGGCCCTTTTCCGGTTTTGGCCACTTGCGCCATGGCTTCGAACAAATCGCGCCGCACATCGGCGGGCGCCGCTTCCTTGCGCGATGCATCGAGACGCCCGCGATACTGTAATTCCAGCTTGCCGTTGAAACCGAAGAAATCCGGCGTGCATACCGCGCCATAGCGCTTGGCGATTTCCTGCGTCTCGTCCCACACATACGGGAATGGATAATTCAGTTGCTTCGCCACTGCCGCCATATTTTCGAATGAATCCTCCGGATAATCCGCCGGATCGTTCGACATAATCGCAATCGCGTTCATCCCGAGCGGCTTTAATGCATTGACATCGCGAATGATTCGATCCTGAACCGCCTTCACATACGGGCAATGGTTGCAAATAAACATCACCAGCAATCCATTTTCGCCTTTCGCCGACGCCAGGTTATACCGCTTGCCGTCCACGCCCAACAAATCAAAATCAATCGCTTTCCAGCCGAAATCGCACACCGGCGTTTCCAAACTTGCCATATTGCCTACTCCTATTCATAAAATACCGCATTAAATACTTTCCGGCCCGCCAATCAAGCAATGCCGATTCCATAACATGCTATATTATCATGAGTCCATTTATCGAATTTGCCGCCGATCCGCACGCTCCTCGTCATGCACGCACGCTTCTATCACCCGGAAAAAATCGCCATCGGCCAATCCATCGCGTTATCCGACGAAAACAAGCACCATGCGGCGCGGGTTTTACGCTTGAAAGCGGGCGATGCCGTTACCTTATTCACTGGCGAAGGTGGCGAATTCTCCGCGCAAATCGAAGCGATTACCAAATCGAGCACCACCGTTTCGGTACAGACTTATCTCGATATTGACCGCGAATCCCCATTGATCGTCGAGCTAGCGCAAGCGATTTGCGTCAACGAAAAAATGGATTGGATCATCCAGAAAGCCGTGGAATTGGGCGTATCGCGCATTCAGCCGGTCGCCACTGCGCGCAGCATCGTGCATTTATCCGACGACCGTGCCGCCAAACGCCTGCAACACTGGCAAAAAATCATCGTTTCCGCATGCGAGCAATGCGGCAGAAACCGATTGCCGCACATTTCCCCGTTACTCGATTTACCGGAGTGGCTAAACCGCAAGAAAGCATCGCAATCCGATCAAGAAGTGCGCTTGATGCTCTCCACCCGCACCACCGAAGGATTAAAAAACAGGCCGCAACCGCCTGCCGATACCGATGTGGTGATTTGCATCGGCCCGGAAGGCGGCTTCACGCCGGAAGAAGAAACAGCGATGTTACACACGAATTTCGCACCGCTGCATTTGGGAAAACGCATTTTTCGCACCGAAACCGCAGCGTTAGCCGCCATCGCAGCAATGCAAGCACTCTGGGGAGATTATTGAAGATGACTGCCGAAACAAAAACCGAAACCACCGAATTCGTATCCTGGTTCCGTTCCGTGGCACCGTACATCAACGCCTTCCGGCATAAAGTATTTGTTATCGGCTTTAGCGGCGAAATGATCACCGACAGCAATTTCGTCCATTTCATCCACGACATCAACCTGCTCGCAAGCCTCGGTGTGCGCCTGGTGCTGGTGCACGGCGCACGCCCACAAATTCGGTTCCGCCTCGACGAATCGCAACTGGAAACGCCGACGGTTATGGGCATGCGCGTCACCGATCCCGCAGCATTGCAGTGCGTCAAGGAATCGGTCGGGCGCGTGCACCACGAAATCGCCGCGTTATTGTCGATGGGTCTGCCCAATTCGCCGATGGCCAATGCCGCAATCCGCGTCACCAGCGGCAATTTCGTCACCGCCTGCCCGCAAGGCGTGATTCAGGGCGTCGACCTGATGCACACCGGCAAGGTGCGCAAAATCAACGCACCAGCGATTCATTCGCGCCTGGAACAAGGCGACGTGGTACTGATCTCCCCGCTCGGCTACTCGCCCACCGGCGAGATTTTCAACCTAACGATGGAAAATGTCGCCACCGAAACCGCCATTGCACTGCACGCCGAGAAACTGATTTTCCTGCTCGATGCGCCGATGCCATCGGTCAACGAATCGATCGCATTCCCGCGCGAACTCACCGTCGCGGAAAGCAAGGCGCTATTGAAAAACAACAAAACCAAACCTGCAATACCGGACAACACCCGGCTCTCGCTACAAAGCGCCACCCGCGCCTGCGAACTGGGCGTGGCGCGCGCTCATTTGATCAACCGGCAAACCGACGGCGTCATACTGCAAGAATTATTCACGCACAACGGCATCGGCACCATGATCACGCAGGAAACACTGCAAGCACTACGCAAAGCCAAAATCGAAGATGTCGGTGGCATCCTGCAACTGATCGAACCGCTCGAAGCCGAAGGCATCCTGGTGCGCCGGGGCCGCGAACTGCTGGAAATCGAAATCGATCGCTTCGCCGTATTCGAGCACGACGGCGTCATCCTCGGCTGCGCCGCGCTGTACCCGTTCCCGGAAGAAAATGCCTGCGAACTCGCCTGCCTGGCCATCCATCCCGACTACCGCGACCACGGCCACGGCAACCGCCTACTCAAATACATCGAAAACCAAGCCACCACAATGGGCATCCACAAACTGTTCGTCCTCACCACGCGCGCCACGCACTGGTTCATCGAACACGGCTTCAGCGAAGTCACACCGGCAGAATTACCGAAAACGAAGAAGGGGTTGTATAACTATCAGCGGCGATCTAAGGTGCTGGTTAAGCAACTCTGAATGATGAAAAATACCGAGATAAAATTGTATCTCGGTGGGAAAAGACACTACTTGTCGCAGCATATTGTAAGAATTTCTAGCGTTGTTTACAGTATTTGGGAGAATACTGTAGATGAACATACATAAACGCACCC
>JALRCN010000032.1 GCA_023257295.1 Nitrosomonas sp.
TGGTTACAATATGTCAATTATTGCTGGAACATCAATTTATAAAGTATCGATCAGTGATAATTTGGAAATGCTGTCAATAATAGAGAATAAAGAACAAATAATGCCAAATAATACTTTCAGAAATAATATTAATTCCCAAGATTTTGCAGCGCAATCCAAAAACTGATTTGATAGTTAAGCTTCACGATGTATTGGTATTATTTCCGCCCCCACTTTTAATTTGTCCAAATAATCAGCCCATTGCTGCATCATTTTTCGACGTTCCGCAAGGTGCGCGGTGCGATTGTAGGCGCGCCCGTTCGGATCGCGCACGGCATGGGCAAGCTGGTGTTCAATAAAGTCGGGGCGAACACCCAGGATTTCATCGAGTATGGTGCGTGCCACTGCACGGAAACCGTGCCCGCTCATTTCATCTTTATCGATGCCGAGCCGCCGCATTGCGGCAAGAATCGCATTGTCGCTCATTGGGCGGATAAAGCTGCGTGCGCTCGGAAAAACAAACCGGCTATTTCCGGTAAGCGGTTGCAATTCACGTAATATTTCTATGGCCTGGGTTGCAAGCGGAACGATATGCGGTGTATTGGTTTTTGTGACAAGGTAACGCCACTCAGCTGCCTCAAAATCTATATCCGCCCACTGTGCATTGCGTAATTCACCGGGTCGTACAAACACCAAAGGAGCAAGGCGTAGGGCGCAACGCACCGTAAGCGTACCTTCGTAACCGTCCAATGCGCGAAGAATCTCAGCAAAACGTTTGGGTTCGGTGGTAGCGGCAAAATGTGTGCCCCTGACTGGAGGCAGCGCACCTCGTAAATCGCCCGAAGGATCTCGTTCAGCGCGCCCGGTTGCCACGGCATAACGAAATACTTGCCCGCAATTGCTTAATGCTCGATGCGCAGTTTCCAATGCACCCCGGTTTTCGATCCGGCGAGCTGCGGCAAGTAATTCAGGCGCATTAATTTCGGCGATAGGGCGCGCGCCGATCCAAGGAAAAATATCGCGTTCGAATCGCCGGATGATTCGGTCGCCGTGATTCTTTGCCCAAGTTGCAGAATATTTGGCAAACCATTCGCGCGCAACGACTTCAAAGCTATTTGCAATCAGATCGGCGCGTGCCGATTTCTGAATCTTGCGGTTCTCGCTTGGATTTACGCCGTTGGCGACAAGTTTACGCGCCTCATCGCGGCGCTCACGTGCATCTTTTAAACTAACGTCAGGATAAACACCTAGTGATAATAGTTTTTCCTTGCCATCAAACATAAAACGAAATCGCCACCACTTACCCCCGGTTGGGGTAACAAGAAGAAATAATCCTCGCTCATCAAATAGCTTAATTGGCTTCGTGCCTGGCTTTGCATTGCGGATTAGGGTATCGGTTAGCGACATAGGGGTAACTCCTAAACACAAATTGGAGTTACCCCGGAGAGTTACCCCTATTAATTACTGGATGCTATAGGATGACATTATCCGCCAATGGATGGATATTGCAATAAAAAACCCGCACTTAGGCGGGTTTTAAGACATTCTTGGATCTTATTGGATGGTTAAATGGTGGAGACGGCGGGAATCGAACCCGCGTCCGTAAGCCCTCTACAGACAGTTCTAC
>JALRCN010000091.1 GCA_023257295.1 Nitrosomonas sp.
AACATTTTGCCCGCGCCGAACAAATCGCCGACCACGCTCATGCCTTCCATCAACGGGCCTTCGATCACCTGGATCGGACGTCCGCCCTGTTTTTCGATTTCCACACGCGCCGCTTCGGTGTCTTCGACGATATATGTGGAAATGCCTTTGACCAGTGCATGCGTCAGCCGTTGCTGCAACGGCTCGTCGCGCCAGGCCAGATCCTCGACCTGTTCTTTCTTCTGGCCCTTGAAATGCTCGGCAAATTCGACCAGGCGCTCGGTTGCGTCGGGGCGGCGATTCAAAATGACGTCTTCGACCTCTTCCAGTAAATCCGGTGGAATATCGGAATACACACCCAATTGACCGGCGTTGACGATGCCCATCGTCATGCCGGCTCTGATCGCGTGATACAGGAATGCGGTGTGAATTGCCTCGCGGATTGGTTCGTTGCCACGAAACGAAAACGATACGTTCGACACGCCACCGCTGACTTTGGCGTAGGGTAGCGTTTGCTTGATGGCACGGGTTGCTTCGATGAAGTCGACGCCGTAGTTGTTGTGTTCTTCAATGCCGGTTGCAATAGCGAAAATGTTCGGGTCGAAAATGATATCTTCCGGTGGGAAACCCATACCGGTCAGCAAGCGATAACTGCGCGTGCAGATATCGATCTTGCGTTGTAGCGTATCGGCCTGGCCCTGCTCATCGAACGCCATCACAATCACTGCTGCACCATAGCGGCGTGCCAGCTTGGCGTGCTTGATGAATTCGGCTTCGCCTTCCTTCATACTGATCGAATTGATGACCGATTTTCCCTGAATGCACTTCAAACCGGCCTCGATCACTGACCACTTGCTGGAATCGAGCATAATCGGCACTTTGCAGATATCCGGTTCGGCAGCAATCAGATTCAGGAACGTCACCATCGCCTTTTGTGAATCCAGCATCGCTTCGTCCATGTTGATGTCGATGATCTGTGCGCCGCTTTCAACCTGGTTGCGCGCCACATTCAGCGCTTCAGCGTAGTTATCGCTCAGAATGAGACGGGCGAAGGCGCGTGAACCGGTGACGTTGGTGCGCTCACCGACGTTGACGAATAGTGAATCATCGCCAATATTGAGCGGTTCTAAACCGGACAAGCGCAGTTTCTTCGGAATCTCGGGTACTTGGCGCGGGGCAATAGTACTCACTGCTTCGGCAATGGCTTTAATATGTGCCGGGGTGGTGCCACAACAGCCACCAACCACATTGACGAAACCCGACTCAGCAAACCCCTTGATCTGGTTTGCGGTATATTCCGGCGATTCGTCGTAGCCGGTTTCAGACAGCGGATTCGGTAGGCCCGCATTGGGATGCACGCTGGTGTAGACGTTTGCCACACCGGCCAATTCCTCAATATACGGGCGCATCAATTCCGCGCCCAACGCACAGTTGATACCCACCGACAACGGACGGATATGGCTGACTGAATTCCAGAATGCTTCCGGTGTTTGTCCTGACAGCGTGCGTCCGGAAGCATCGGTAATCGTTACTGAAATCATGATCGGTAATCGTATACCGTGATCTTCGAAATATTGATCGATGGCGAATAGCGCCGCCTTGGCGTTCAGCGAATCGAAAATGGTTTCAACCAGCAAAATATCCACACCGCCGTCGACTAAGCCGCGAATTGATTCGGTGTAATCGACGACCAATTGATCATAGGTAATGCCGCGAAAGCCGGGGTCGTTGACGTCAGGTGAAATCGACGCGGTTTTGGTGGTCGGCCCGATCACACCGGCGACAAAACGCGGTTTCTCCGGGGTTTTGGCTTCAAAAGATTGCGCAACTTCCTGCGCCAGTTTTGCAGCGGCAAAATTCAGCTCATACACCAAATCCTGCATGTGATAATCGGACATCGACGCCGCATTGGAATTGAACGTATTGGTTTCGAGGATATCCGCGCCTGCTTCCATGTAACCCGCGTGAATCGAACGGATAACATCCGGCCGCGTCAGCGTCAGCAAATCGTTGTTTCCCCGCAAATCGTGTGGAAAATTGGCAAAACGCTCGCCGCGAAAATCCGCCTCGGTCAGTTTGAAGGTCTGAATCATCGTACCCATCGCGCCGTCCAGTATCAGGATGCGCTGAGCAAATAGACTTTCCAATAAGGCGGTGCGGGATTCTCGGATCATGGATGAGGTAATGCGATAAAAACGAATCCACCATTATATCGTAGATCGCGAGTCGGATAAGCAAAGCGCCGTCCACCTTTCATCGCCTCGATCAACCAAAAAGTCCAAACGGCTTATCTCTCGATCAAAAAGCCGCCATGCATCAATCGGCGCGACGATTACATCTTATCTGTCAATAATGCACGCCGTACTGCTCTCGATAATGCTGCACCGATTGCAAATGCTGCGCAAGCTCCCGGTGATGTTGCAAATATTTCACCAGATCGTCTAGATTAATAATTGAAGTCACCGAAAGACCATGTATTTGCTGCACTTCCTGTGCCGCCGAGAGTTCCTTGGCGCCACGTTCCATGCGATCGAGCGCGATCACGACACCGCCGGGCGTTGCATCGGCTGCATTAATCAAATCGACCGATTCGCGCACCGAAGTACCCGCAGAGATCACGTCGTCGACTATCAATATCCGACCGACCATCGGCGCACCGACTAGCATACCGCCTTCGCCGTGATCTTTGGCTTCCTTGCGGTTGAAACAGAACGGGTAATTTTTCCCCATTTCGGCTAGGGCGATGGCAATGGCGCTGACCAACGGGATACCTTTGTACGCCGGACCGAACAACAGATCGAACGGAAGCTCGGCAGCGATGATCGCTTTGGCGTAAAATTGCCCGAGTTTACGCAATGAGTCGCCGTCGTTGAATAAACCGGCATTGAAGAAATACGGCGACAGGCGCCCAGCTTTGGTTTTGAATTCGCCAAAACACAGCACATTGCGTTCGATGGCGAATTGTATAAAGGCTTGCCGGAAATCGGACATCGCTTGATCCATTCAAATTAAAAAGATGCAGATTATAACGCTTAACCTCAACGGCATTCGTGCCGCCACGAAAAAAGGATTTTTGCCCTGGTTGTCGGCACAATCTGCGGATATCGTATGCGTGCAGGAATTGAAAGCGCAATTGCCTGATCTCTCCGCCGATATGCTGTCGCCGGACGGTTATCGCGGCTATTTTCACTGCGCCGAGCAAAAAGGCTATAGTGGTGTCGGGATTTATGCGCGCAAAACCCCGGATCGTGTCATTGAGGGCATCGGTATTGCCGATATCGATGCCGAGGGGCGTTTTTTACAAACGGATTTCGGCGATCTGAGCATCATTTCAATTTATCTCCCGTCTGGTTCCAGTGGCGAACATCGGCAAGCGGCAAAATTCTATTTTATGGAGAAGTTTTTCCCCATCTTGCAAAACCTGATGACCAGTGGCCGGGAAGTAATTCTGTGTGGCGACTGGAATATTGCGCACAAAGAAATCGATTTGAAAAACTGGCGCTCGAATCAAAAGAATTCCGGTTTTTTGCCCGAAGAACGCACCTGGTTGTCGAAGGTGTTCGATGATATCGGTTTTGTCGATGTGTTTCGCCGCTTGAACGCAGAATCCGACCAATACACCTGGTGGTCAAATCGTGGTCAGGCCTGGGCGAAGAACGTCGGTTGGCGCATCGATTATCAGATCGCCACACCCGCTATCGCGCAGAAAGCATGCAACACTGCAATTTACAAAAATGAGCGCTTTTCCGATCACGCGCCGTTGATCGTTGATTACGACTATACTTTATGACCGCATCGTCTCCTTCCAGTTGGTTTCAAGCATTGCGGATTTATACCCACCCGCGTGTACTGGGTATGCTGTCGCTGGGATTTTCCGCCGGATTGCCTTTGCTGTTGATCATGGGCACACTGTCGTTCTGGCTGCGCGAAGCGGGCATTGATCGCACAACCATCGGTCATTTAAGCTGGGTCGGCCTCGCGTACAGTTTTAAATGGCTGTGGTCGCCGCTGGTCGATCGCATGCCGTTGCCACTGTTGACGCGGCTACTGGGGCGGCGGCGCGCCTGGCTGTTGCTGTCGCAAATCGTTATCGCCATTGCACTGACAGGCATGGCCTTCACCGATCCGGCCGTCAATCTGACACATCTGGTTTTCTTTGCATTGGCGGTCGCCTTTGCTTCTGCGACGCAGGACATCGCTTTGGACGCTTACCGCATCGAAGCCGTTGCCGTTGAACTGCAAGGCGCGATGGCGGCAACGTATCAGGCCGGTTACCGCGTTGCGATGATTCTGGCTTCTGCCGGTGTGCTGTGGATCGCCGCATCCATTGATGCCACCGCCGATGCTTATGAGCATGCTCCCTGGCAGTTTGCCTATTTGGCGATGGCAGCGACTATGGCGATCGGTATCGTCACCACGCTAATCATCCGCGAACCGGATGTTCCTTATAGCCGCACCATTTCAGAAAATGAAATCATCGCGCAGCAAATCGTCGCCCACTGGCATGTGCCCGCACACATCAAGGTCATGTTGGTTTGGCTGTATGGCGCATTAATTGCGCCCTTCCGCGATTTTATCGTGCGGCATGGGCGGCAGGCATTACTAATTTTAGGTCTGATCGCGCTCTATCGAATTTCCGATGTGGTGATGGGTGTGATGAGCAATCCATTTTATGTCGACATGGGCTATAGCAAGGAAGAAGTTGCCACGATCTCCAAAGTATACGGTGTCATCATGACCATCGCCGGCGCCGCCATCGGCGGCATACTCACCGTCAAAATTGGAATCATGCGCTCGCTTTTTTTGGGTGCAGTGTTGTCGGCTGCAACAAATTTGTTGTTTGTTTGGCTCGCGGGACGCGGCCATGACGTCAGCGGCTTGATTTTTACCATTTCTGCGGATAATCTTTCGGCGGGCATTGCATCCAGTGCATTTATTGCATATTTGTCCGGTTTGACGAATGCTGCGTATTCAGCCACACAATATGCATTGTTTAGCTCTGTCATGTTGCTGCTGCCCAAATTTATCGCCGGCTTCAGCGGACAATTTGTAGATGCATATGGTTACGAGTTTTTTTTCATCGGCACTGCATTGCTGGGCTTGCCGGTACTAATATTGGTTTGGCTTGCCGGACAGGCCAAATTTGAGATGATTGCTAAATGACAAGGCCATGACCACATCGACCCCCGAAACGGAATACCAAATACTGCTTCAAACCGGGGAATTGAAGCCGGATAGCGATCAAGCCAAGGCAATTGCGTCATTGACGCGATTGCATCGCGAGCTGATCGATCTTCCTTCAATGCACAACCGTGGCGAACGCTCGAAATCGCGTTGGTCTACTGTATTGTTCCACTGGCTTGGCAACGATAATACCGCACCGAAAGGCGTTTATCTTTACGGTGGCGTCGGGCGTGGCAAATCGATGTTGATGGATTTGTTCTTCGCGGCAGCGCCGATTGCATCCAAGCGGCGTGTGCATTTTCACGAATTTATGCTGGACATCCACGCTCGCCTCAAAGACTGGCACGAACTTTCTGCACGCGAAAAAGTACAACTCGGCGGACGCGCTAATGACGACGATCCGATGCCGTTCATCGCGCGCAAAATCATAGAGGAATCCCGACTGCTTTGTTTCGACGAACTGCAAGTAACCGACATCGCTGATGCGATGGTATTAACGCGGCTGTTCAAGGAATTATTCACTCAAGGCGTGATCGTCGTAGCCACTTCCAACCGAATACCCGGTGAATTGTACAAAAATGGTTTAAACCGCCAGCGTTTCCAGCCTTTCATCGAACAGCTCGAAGAAAGGCTGGAGGTCATTTCACTGAATGGTCCCAGCGACTACCGTTATGATCGCTTGAAGGGCTCGCAAACCTATTACTATCCGATCAACGAAGAAACCACTGCGCAACTCTCGTCCACTTTCTTTCGCTTGACCGACCGTCGTATCGAAGATCGCGCTAAAGTGCCCAGCGAAGAATTGGATATAAAAGGGCGCATGCTATTTGTACCGAAAGCCGCTCGCGGCGTTGCGGTATTTTCATTCAAGCGCTTGTGCGAGAACCCGTATGGCACTGCCGATTACCTGACAATTGCACGCACCTATCATACGGTGATCATGGTCGCGGTTCCTCAATTTACGGCGGAAATGAATGACTCCGCCCGTCGCTTCATTCATTTTATCGATGCGCTGTACGAACACGGTGTTAAATTCTTATGCTCTACTGCAGTGCCGCTCCCGGCGCTGTATGCCGGAGGAGATCTCGGTTTTGAGTTTGAACGCACCGTTTCTCGTTTGACGGAAATGCAATCGGAAGATTACCTTGCCAGAGGCCATGGCAAACTGTCTATCGGTTCATAATCAATAGCAGAAACTGCATCGTCCGATTGTAAATGAGCGTTTGCCGGACTTGGCGCTAATCGCTTACGCAAAATCCAGATTAGCTGGAAGCTGTAACGAACAAAAGTCACATAATTTTTATCTATTTTGATTATTTTTATAGAGTTAATAAATATGAAAAAAATACTTTTTATTATTTTGATTTCCATGATTTTTTCTAGCAATGTGTATGCAAAGAAGGCAAAAAGCAGCGCATCAAAAGGCACTTTTGGCTCCAAGGCTGCAGCTACGCAACAACAGAAGAGCGCCACCCCGAGCAAACCCGCATCTGCGCAAGCAGCACCAGCGGCAAGCACCAATTCGACGGCGCCCACAACAGCTAATGCCCCTGCTCAAAATCCATCCCTACTGCAATCGGCCATGCCAGCATTGGTGGGCGGTGCGGTTGGAAGCTATGTCGGCAGTAAATTGGCCGGTGACGGCGGAGAGAATGAGAAATCGGCAGAGGCCATTGATAAAAAAGATGATAATCCTTTAACGATCCGTTAAAAGTCGTTTATAGCGCTGCGATGCAAGAAACGAGCGGAATGTCTTTTGTTAAAACATAACGCGTGTTTCACTCGCTTTTTGCTTTACAGCAACTACTGCAAAAATACTTTTTTGCTGAAGCTTTGTTGACTTCGGCACACCCTATGCATTCACGATCTCGAAATCGTGTGTTATCTTGGCAGTGCTTCTCAGCATGATCGATGCGGAACAATATTTTTCTGCGGAGAGGCTGATGGCGCGCTCCACCTGCTGTGGATTCAAATGATGGCCTGTAACAATGTAATGCAAATGGATATGGGTAAAAACTTTTGGATCGGTGTCAGCGCGCACAGCTTCTATTTCCGCTACGCAATCGGTAATTTCCTGTCGGCTTTTCTTCAGAATCAATACTACGTCGAACGACGAGCATCCGCCCAAACCCATTAACAACATCTCCATCGGACGCGGCCCAAGGTTTTGCCCGCCCGCCTCCGGCGCGCCATCCATCAACACCGCATGGCCGCTGCCCGATTCGGCCAGGAAACTGACATTGCCATTCCATTTGATACGCGTTTTCATCGCTCCTCCGACAGTCTGCCTGCTTCTCTCAATACTTTTTCCATTGTCCCAAATAAAAAGCCGACGTCACTAGGCGTCGGCTTTCTTGAATTCAGGATGAATTACTTCAGTGTCATGATGAATTCTGCCAATGTCTTAGCATCGGCATCTGACAATGTAGGGCTGCCGCCTTTTGGAGGCATTGCCATAGAACCCCAAACACCCGAGCTGCCGCCAGTGATCTTGCCAGCCAGATAATCAACCGCGTCAGCTTTGTCAGCGTATTTAGCAGCGATTTCTTTCAGGCTTGGGCCAACCAATTTGGTTTCAACGGTGTGGCAATTCAAGCATCCATTGTTTTTTGCCAGATCAGCACTTGCTTGCGCAACGCCGGTCAGTAATAAAGCTGATGCAGCAACTGCTCCTATTAATACTCGTTTCATATTTTTTTCCTTATTAAAATTATAAAAGGGACTTTATTCTACCCCGAACTTCACAGACTTGCAGCAAATCCTGTCAGTTTATAGTTACCGTATTCATGCACTGTGATAACACTTACCGGATCGACTGCTGCATTAAACGGTAAGCGATCTTAAGACTTGAGGGCAGGTACGCAAGTTCCCGCTCTAAAGCTTAAAGCATGGCGGGAAAACACGTTTATTTTTCGTTTAATCGGTAATCGCTCCCGCACTGGCGCTCGATACTAATTTGGCGTATTTCGCCAGAACACCGCGCGTATAGCGCGGTTGCGGCGGTTGCCACGCGGCACGTCGTTTGGTCAATTCATCGTCGGACACATTCAGTTGCAGCAAACGTTGCTCGGCATCGATGGTAATCGAGTCGCCTTCCTGTACCAGCGCGATGGCGCCGCCGACATACGCTTCCGGCGCTACGTGGCCGACGACCATGCCGTAGGTGCCGCCAGAGAAACGACCGTCGGTGATCAAGCCGACTGAATCGCCCAAGCCTTCGCCGATCAATGCGGAAGTCGGCGACAGCATTTCGCGCATACCCGGCCCGCCTTTGGGCCCTTCGTAACGAATTACCACCACGTCACCCGGCTGGATTTTGCGTGCCAGAATCGCCGCCATGCAGGTTTCTTCCGATTCGAATACGCGCGCCGGGCCGGTGATTTTCGGATTCTTAATGCCGGAAATTTTCGCCACACAGCCTTCGGTCGATAAATTCCCCTTCAGGATGGCCAGATGGCCTTGCGCGTACATCGGGTTATTCCATTGCCGGATGATGTTTTGATCGGCGCGCGGATTATCCGGAATATCCTTCAGCACTTCCGCGATGGTTTGCCCGCTGATCGTGATGCAATCGCCATGCAACAAACCATGCACCAGCAGCATTTTCATCACTTGCGGAACTCCCCCTGCCCGGTGCAAATCCGCCGTCACATAGCGACCTGAAGGCTTCAGATCACAGATCACCGGCACTTTGGCGCGAATACGCTCAAAATCGTCGATCGTCCATTCCACTTCCGCAGCATGCGCAATCGCCAAGAAATGCAGGATCGCATTGGTAGAACCGCCCACCGCCATAATCACCGCCACTGCGTTTTCGATGGATTTCCGCGTGATGATGTCGCGCGGCAGGATTTGTTTTTTGATCGCATTGACCAGTACCTCGGCGGATTGCGCTGCACTCTCCAATTTTTCGGCATCTTCCGCCGACATGGTCGATGAATACGGCAAACTCAGCCCCATCGCTTCAAACGCCGACGACATGGTATTGGCGGTGAACATGCCGCCGCATGACCCGGCACCGGGGCAAGCATGACGCTCGATTTGCAACAATTCGTTTTCATCGATTTTGTGCGCGCTATGCTGACCGACCGCTTCGAACACGCTGACGATGGTCAAATCCTGATTCTTGTAATGTCCTGGCTTGATCGTGCCGCCGTAGACAAAAATTGCTGGCACATTCATACGTGCTATCGCAATCATCGCACCGGGCATGTTCTTGTCGCAACCGCCGATGGCGATCACGCCGTCCATGCTTTCTGCTTGCACGCAAGTCTCGATCGAATCGGCGATCACTTCGCGCGATACCAGCGAATACTTCATGCCTTCGGTGCCCATCGAAATGCCGTCCGATACCGTGATGGTGCCGAACATTTGCGGCATTGCACCGGCCTGGCGCAACGCGGTCTCGGCTTTGATGGAACAAAAACTTCAAAAGGCTAAAGACCCAGGCACGCTATACAAAATTGATTTGCCTGATGAACACATTGAAAAAATGTTGGATTATGACAAATCATGGATGCAACAACCTGAACATATTA
>JALRCN010000125.1 GCA_023257295.1 Nitrosomonas sp.
CAGCTAACTGCGTACCTGCATTCACATACACCGCCGTTCCGGCGAACATGCCCACCAAACTGACCCAAAAATACGTGCTGCTGCGCAGGGTGGTCAGCCCCATAAACACATTGATCAAGAAGAATGGAAAAACAGGAACCAGGCGCAGCGAAAATAAGTAAAACACGCCATCGCGCTCAAGTCCTCGGTTGACGGCTTCCAGACGATCGCCGAAACGGCGCTGCACGGCATCGCGCAACACATAACGCGCTATCCAGAAAGCCAGGGTGGCGCCGACGGTAGCCGATAGCAGCACCAGCGGAACCCCGATCCACAAGCCAAACATCGCCCCGCCGGCCAGCGTCATAATGATCGCGCCGGGCAGCGACAGCGCCGCCATTGCGATATATGCTGCGGCATAAAGGCCGATAATCCGCAGCGGATCGGCAGCATATGCTTGCTGCAATGCTTGATGCTGATGTTTGAGCGTTTCCAGCGTAAAAAAACGCCCCAAATCGAACGCAAAGAACAACCCGATGAGCAAACTGGCCAGAATCAATACCCACCAGCGCCGTTTCATGGTTATCGCTTCATTTCGCTGCACGAAGCGCCGTAGTGAAAACAACTGTAGCAGCGGTGATGCTTCATGCTGACCGGTTGCTGCAAGCTTTCGGTCAATGTGCTCCCAAGCGCGTAGTCGGCATCGTCATCGACCAAGGTACACGCGTAAACCTTGCATTCACCATTACTTTTCACCACCATGCGGCTGAATGCGCACATAAATTCCCGGCGCGTGGTTTCGGTTTGATAATCCACCATGCAGCTTTGCGTAATTTGCGGTGCGGTAGCGGCGATACCGGGCGGATAAAACTCCGGAAACTCAATGCGCGGGATTGTTTGCGGCAATCCGGCTTCGCGAAAAGCCGCTGCAAAACCGCTGGCTACCCGATGCGCAGGTATATCGGCAATCATCCGATTGGCCACGGAAACACGAAAACCCATATCATGCAGCGCGCGCAATCCTTGCAGCGCCAATGCAAACATGCCTTCACCCCTCCCTCGGTCATGCACATCCGCCATAAAATGATCCAAACTGACGCGAAAATGCACGGCATGGGGCCGTTTGCGCAAAAACTCCAACTGCGGCAACCGTTTTAGCAACGGCTCGGTGCCATTGGTCAGCACCATGCAGGGACGGTACTGCAACGCATCGTCCAAAATTTGAATCAGATCCTTATTAACAAAAGGCTCGCCGCCGGTAAACGAGAACTGCTTGACGCCGAGCGTCAATGCCTCGCCAATAAAAGGCATGGCATCGTCAAAGCGCAGCAAATCCAAACGGCCGTCGCCGGGCTTAGAACCCTCCAGGCAGAACGGACATGCCAGGTTACAGGCGGTGCCGGTATGAAACCACAGCTCCTCCAAGGCATGCGACTGAATAAAGCCTCGCGGCTTGCCATCCGGCGTGGCATACCAGAGTTTGGAGCGCATGCGCTGCTCAGCGATGTCCGGTTCTGCGGCAATCGAATTCATCGCTAACAACACCCGCCTTTCTGCTCACCGCTGCCGGTACTGTTGTCGGTGAATGGAATCCCCATGCCGCAACCGGGAAAAATGCCGAAGTGCTGCTCGAAATTACCGTAAAAATCGAAATGCCGGTTGAAACGCGTGTCATGCAACATGCGCCAAGTGTTACCGCACACCGGAAAATGCTTGCCTGCCTCGATGAAGTGATGTTTATCCAGACGAAAAGCGTGACGATGATGCGGGATCGTGCCGCGATACACCACCGATTGCCCGTGATCCTCGCAAGCCAATTCCAAACCGGGCAATTTAAACAGCCGGTAGGTCGCTGAAAAAAAGCGAATATTGCCGGTTTTTTCAGCCAATTCCGGGTTATCGATACTGATCGGGCGATCGTCGACCAAGCGCGGATCGACAAAACCCTGTTGGCGCGCCAGCGGTAAGAAATCGTTCCAATACAGCGCACCGCTCAAGCATTCGCCGTACAATACCGGATCGTGTGCCAACGCCGCCGGAATGCGCCGATCGCTGTAGACATCGGAAAAATACAACTCACCGCCGGGCTTCAGCACGCGAAACGCTTCGCGCAGCACCGCCGCCTTATCCTGCGCCAAGTTGATGACGCAATTCGACACGATCAAATCCACGCTCTCATCGGCCAGATCCAATTCATCCAGGCGTTCGATATAGCCGTGTAAGAAACGGACGTTGCTGCGCTTGTAACCAAATACTTTCCGGTGAAATGTTTCGTGCTGGCGCGCCACCGCCAACTGTTCTTCGGTCATGTCGACGCCGATCACTTGACCTTTCTCGCCGGTCAGTTGCGATAACACATATGCATCGCGCCCGGCGCCGCAGCCTAAATCGAGTATCGTCAACCCTTGCAGCAGCTCGGGCAATACCAAGCCGCAGCCGTAATAGCGCACTTGCACCTCTGCATGCACACGGGCCAGCAACGGCTTGAGATAATGCGGCATGCCCGCATCGGTACAACACGCATTGGTCTGCAAATCGTGCGTTCCCGTCAGCGTTTCGCCGTAATATTTTTGAACCACTTCCTGCATGATATTCCTCTCATTTGAACGAGCAGTGCCATTATGGCATTCAAGTGCGTATTTTAGAACGGTAACGTGCGGCCAATCGATGGGGCGATGCACCGCACATGAAACGCAAAGCCAGCAAGCGATTTTCCCAGGAACGCTGCCACCAGCCGTCGCGATGCCAGCGCCGCGCATCGACAAAAATCGGCGTAGCCAACGGCACAAATTTGCTCAAACGCCTTGCCTCACGCACCAGCGGCACCTCCTCAAACAACGGCCACGGCGCATGCCCGCCGATCTGCCGATACGCTGCGCGGGCGATAAAAATACCCTGATCGCCGTACGGAACGCCGAAGCGGCAACGCAAAGCAATCGCCTGCTCCAGAAACCATGCAGGCCGGGCGCGCGGCGCTGCAAAGCGGAAACGGAAATACCCGCCAATCGCTCCGCTTGCTATCGCCGCAGTCATCGCCGTCACAGCATCGTCCGCCAACTGCGCGTCCGCATGCAAAAACCACAGCACATCGCCTTGCGCCTGTGCGGCGCCGTCGAGCAATTGCTGTCCGCGATTGGGTTTTCCGACGATGCGCTTTGCTTGAAACCGGTCGCAAATTTCCGCGCAATATTGGCTATCCGCAGCGTCAACAACGATGATCTCCATCGACTGGATGGAAAATTGCCGCAATCGTGTCAATAGCTGCAGCAATTTTTCGTCATCGCGATAACAAGGAACGATGATGCTGAAATCAAGCATGCGCGGTTTGGATGACAATAAGATTTTCTAGGATCAATTCGCGCAGTAACCGGCGCGCCGGACGCAAGTCATGTTTTAACGCGGCCGGCAATTCGATCAAATCCGCCACTTCATCGACATCGCGCCCTTGCCGCATGGCACTCACCGATTGCCCAGCCGATTCGCATGCGTCGAGCAAACTTTTGCCCAACCGGCCGCTGCTCCATGGCAACATGGATAATTCCGGCCACGCGCACCGGCTTGCCATCAGTACCACACCGCCGTCGCTGGCCGAAATCAACGCCACATCCGTATGCTGCAATGCGGCAAGCGCAGCCTGATAATCGATTGCATCCAATCCCGGCGCATCGCTGCCGATAAACACCAATTGTTTCCTGCCATGCGCGCGCAGCGTTCGATCCAGCGCATTTAGCCGCTGTCCCAGATTACCCTGAGTTTGCGGCATTATTGTAAGCGGAAAACGAAGGCGTATCGGATCTATCAAGTTTTTTGCCCAATCGGCATCGGCAGCATCGGCAGGCGCCACTACGACAGGCCCCGGCCATGAACAGGCATCTTCCAGCGCGCAAACCAACAGCGCCTGCGCGATTGCGCATGCCAATTCGTTACCCAACCTCGCCGCCAGCCGCTGCTTTCCGATACCGGGTGCAGGCCGTTTGCAAACCAGCACCAGCACCGCTTCGGTGATCTGCCGGGAAAATTGCGACAAAGAAAGCACAGTGACTCCGTCCAACGCAAAACCGCCGTTTCCTTACACGCCCTGGATTCTATCGAGATCGAAATTCCATTTCACTGGATCCTCAGGTTTCTCGATACTATCCGCACCTTTGGACAAATCGATAATCTCTGCGGGCAAATGCGCATTGGCCTTCATCGAAAAGAAAACCTTGACGATGGGGGCGGTCAGGCTTTTTTTGGATTGCTCCATCACCACCCCCAAACGCCCGGATTTTAGTTTAACCAAGGTGCCGTTGGGATAAATGCCGATGGTTTTGACGAATGCCTGAAAAACTTTCTCGTTAAAATGGCCTTCGCGCCACGATGCCATTTTGTGAATAGACTCGGCAGGCGACCATGCTTTTTTGTAACAGCGATCCGAACTGATCGCATCGTAAACATCGCACACAGCGCCCATTCGTGCAAATAATGTCAACACATCGCCCGACAATTTTTCCGGATACCCTTTACCGTCAACGCGCTCATGATGGTGCAAGCATACATCCAGCACTGCTTCATGGATTCCATCACACGATTTAAGAAGTTCCCAGCCGCGCTGCGGATGGCTTTTCATGATATCGAATTCCTCGTCGGTCAATTTCCCCGGCTTATCCAGAATTTCATCGGGAATCTCCATTTTTCCAATATCGTGCAGCAAACCGGCCATGCCCGCCTGCTTCAATTCCCCTCCTTGCAACCCCAGTTGTTTTCCCACAGCGATCATCAAAATACATACCGCCACCGAATGCAGATAAGTATACTCGGTGGCGGTTTTCAGCCGTATCAAACTAAGCAAGGCATTTGAGTTACGCTCCACCGATTGATTGATTTCATCGATCATAACCGATGCCTCTTCAACTTCAATCGCTTTGCCCATACGGGCATCGCCAAACATCGAAACCACTGCCGCTTTGGTTTTGCTGTGCAACTTCTTGGCAACGGCCAACTCTTGTTCGAGCGAAACCGTTTTGACGGGCTTCTTCACCAGCTGTTTGGGTTCGCCCGCGACTTGATTAACTACCGCATCCACCCGTTTGGTTTCTTCAACATCCAATCCTTTACTGGTATCGATCCATATCTCGGTTAATTTGCTATAGAGCAACTTATCCAAATCCTTCTGCTGCTCCAATTTGAACGATTTTCTCCAGAAAGGATGCTCCAGCCAGTTGCCTTTAATTTCATGAACATACATGCCCAACCGGACATCGCTTGCTCTTACTCTTTTAATCATTGCTGCGAATTGAATATGAAAATTTAAGCGCTGAGTTTAGCCCTAGCAACTTCCGGTGCAAGCGGGAATAAGCAAGCAAAACCCGGGTTATTCGGCTAATGCGCCATCCCCATCCAGAAAACAACAACTTACTCTAGACAATCCGCGCTCTTGCGCAAACTTCTCCTGGCATAATATGCAAATCCGACAGCATTGCGCTGACCGCGTAAAATCCAATCGTGCGCTTCCCGCCCCAGATCCGGATCGATCGGCTGAATTTTTCCGGCGGACATCGCCAATAACTGCATCCGCGCCGCGCGCTCGAAAGCCAATGCCAGAATGCAACCTTCCTCGATACTGGAAGCAGCGATCAGCAAGCCGTGATGCGCCAGCAGTAAAGCGCGTTTGTTGCCGATCGCTTGGGAAATCAACTCGCCTTCTTCGTTGCCGACCGGCACGCCCGGCCATTTGGGCAGGAAGGCTACGTCGTCGTAGAGCACGCAATTATCCATATGCGAAATCTCCAGCGGCACTTCCAGCATGCTCAGCGCCGCCGTGTGTATGGCATGGGTATGGATGATGCACTGCACATCCGGTCTGGCGCGGTACAGCCATGAGTGAAAACGATTGGCCGGATTCGCCATGCCGTCGCCCTCGAGCACCTCCAAATCTTCGTTGACCAACAGCAGATTACTGGCGCAAATCTCATTAAAACCGAAACCCAGCCGCTGGGTTAAATAAGTCCCCGGTTTTTCGCCGCGCGCAGTGATTTGCCCGGCCAATCCGGAATCGTGTCCGTTATCGAACAAAATCCGGCAAGTCAGAGCAAGTTTTTGCGTCGGTGTGTAATTCGTTCCCTGCAAATGCCGATCCATCTGCGCGAACGATTGCTGGATCAGCTGTTCTTTATCCAGATTAAAAGTGTTATTGGTCATCGTCTCTCTCTCGATTGTCAGAATTCATCCCGGCTTGAAACAAATCGCTCGATTTCACGGCGATCTCTCTTGGTGGGCCGTCCTTTGGTATAAAACGACTGTATCTGCGGCTGCGCCTTCAACCGCGCCGCCGTGATTTCTCGCTGCGCGCGGCTTTCCTCGGTTTCGCGGTACAACAATTGCGCTTGCGGCGCGGAGCCACGCTTATTCGATAGCCCCATCACTTCGACGACATACTGATAATTGCCGATACGGATCGTCAACATATCGCCTATCGCAATCGCTTTGGCGGGTTTGACCCGCTGATCGTTCAGCGTCACTCGTCCGCGCTCAACCGCCTCGGCGGCCAATGAGCGCGTTTTAAAGAATCGCGCTGCGAACAGCCACTTATCAATACGGAATTTTTCCACGGCATTGTCGCGCTGCATGATCAATCAATCCATCAAACTGGTGTTAATGTGTATCTCGCTTTGCAAAGTTCTGTGCACTGGGCATTGATTGGCGATTTCCAATAGCCGAGTGCGCTGTTTCTCATCCAAATTGCCGTTCAATTGAATCGTGCGCGCAATCACATCGACCGGCAATGCTTTGTTATCGCAATCCACGCAATCTTGCGCATGAATCTTGTCATGGCGCAAAGTCACCTGGATACCCTGCAAATCGAGCTGTTTGTGATTGGCGTACATGCGCAACGTCATCGACGTACAGCTACCCAATGCCGCCAATAACAATTCGTAGGGATTAAGCCCCAAATCAGCGCCGCCCAGCGCAATCGGCTCGTCGCTGATCAAACGATGATGCGGCGTCAGAATTTCGCGCGTGAATTTTTTGTCGTGTTCCCGCACCACCACGCTGCCCGGCGCAACCGGCGGCGCTACTGCCTGGTTGCCGTTAATCGAAGGACGATCTGTTTCCAAATAACGATGAACCCAAGCCGTCAATACTTCCGCCACATAGCGCGAGTCTGCTGGATTGGAAAGCAAATGATCGGCATGATCCAGCGACACGAAGCTTTTAGGGTGCTTTGCCGCCGCGTAAATCCGCCCCGCTTCGCCGATTGAAACCGTATCGTCCAACGGCGAATGAAATATCAGCAATGCTTTGCGCAATGCGTGGATATGCTCAACCGAATTGTATTTTTCCAGATCATCGATAAACTGGCGCCGGATGGTAAAACTGCGCCCGGCCAGATTGACTTCCACCACTTCCCTTTGCTGCAATTCGCGATACGAATCGGCAAACAAATGCTTCACATGCGATGCGGTCGCCGGTGCGCCGATCGTCGCCACGGCTTTGACCGCTGGCAAATCCTGTGCCACCGCCAACGCCGCAGCGCCGCCCAAGCTATGTCCGATCAACAACGACGGCGCGGCATAGCGCTGTTCCAGATAACGCACCGCCGCGTGCAAATCCTGCAAATTGGACGAAAAATTGGTGTTGGAGAAATCACCCTGGCTATTGCCCAGTCCGGTAAAATCAAACCGCAGCACCGCGATGCCCATCCCGGCCAACGCCAGCGCAATCCGCGTCGCCGCCGGGTTGTCCTTGATGCAGGTAAAGCAATGCACGAACAGCGCATAAGCCTTAACCGTACCCGCAGGCAATTCCAGCAAACCGGATAACGACTCGCCTTGCGGATTTTGAAAAACGGCTTCGACTCGTGGCATAAACACAAACCAGCTTTATGAATTTATTAATAAAATCAATAGATCAAATAGCGCACCAGCATCAATCGAATTCAAACCGCTTAGCTCCGCAGTCATCCAAAATAATGAGGCGGCCACCACCTTCATGAATCAAGCCTTGCTCCTGCAATTCCTTCATGACCCGGCTCACCATTTCGCGCGAAGCCCCGATCATCTTGGCGATATCCTGCTTGGATGGCGGCTGACTCACTACCCAAATACCATCGCTAGTCTTCTCCGATAAATCGAGAAGCAACCGCGCAACACGGCCGTAAACATCGAGCAAGGCTAAACTCTCGATTTTGCGGCTGGCGGTACGCAAACGCGACACCAAGCTGCGCATGATCTGTAACGAAATATCGGAAGAGTCGACAAGAATAGAACGAAAATCGCTCTTGGCGATCACCACCAACTCACCCGGGTGCACTGCCTGTACCGTGGCCGAACGCGAATAATCGTCGATAACACCCATTTCTCCGAAAAAATCACCGAATCTCATTACCGACAAAATGACTTCCCGTCCTTCATCATCGCCAACCAGCACTCTGAAATCGCCACTGAGTATGAAATAAACATTATCGGCGCGATCCCCTTCATTCATCACAACTTCGCCACGAGCCACTCCACGCAATGAGGCGGCTCCAGCAACACGCGCAAGCGTTTCATCGGCAAGCCCATGAAATACCGGTAAGGTGCGCAAGATAATGATAGAAACGCCTCTCTTCATACAAGACCCTAAGAAATCGCTCAAAGAACTACCGACATTTACTTTATAACAAACGAACGAAACGCGTCATTTTACAAAAACCACCTAGCCTAAGGCGGTTATACACAAATCTAACACTGACTTACAACTCTTATTTCCTTCGATCTCTAATCAATTCATCTGTAGCCCCCTCTGCAAGCCTTTTGGAATGAAGCTTAACTAGCGGATCATCGGGATAGCGCACCATAAGCTCATCAAACCTTTTCGTGGCAAAGGATATGTCTTTTGCCTCCATCAGATCATATGCCGCGACATATTCGTCAAGTGGCGCATACTTTACCGCTCTGTGTTCAACAATCGGCTCATATACTTTCAGTGGATTCTCTTTACCTTTAAGCACCAATCGGCCAATTGGGCGAACTCTATCGTGAACACAGCTACTTATCGTTATCTCAGAAACACAAATACTTGTTCCAAGAAATTTATTGACATTCTCTAGGCGCGCTGCGGTATTAACAGCATCTCCCAAAGCACGATAATCAAAGAAAGTGGAGCCACCAAAGTTTCCAACAACAACATCTCCTGTGTGAATACCAATCCTGGTTTTTCCAAAAGGAATGCCTTTAGCATTTAAATCATTGGCAAATTGAAATGCAAAAGTATCCATTTCAAGTGCACAAGCAAGTGCGCGTGCGTGATGATCTTCTTGTTGGACGGGAGCTGAGAACATTATTGCAACTGCATCTCCAACAATTCGATCGAGTGTCCCTTCGTGACGAAAAGCGATTGCTACCATTTCTTCAATATAAGTATTTAAGAATGCCCTTGCATCTATCGGATTAATTGCTTCCATCAATTGGGTAAAGCCAGCCAAGTCAGTAAAGATAAAACTGCATTCTTGCAGGTGGCCGCGGAGTTTTAGGCTTTGGGGATTGTTGACTAGAAAGTCGACACGATTGGGGGAGATATAACGAGAAAATGCATTCTTTATCCAACGTTCGGATTGCTCGCTGATATAGTGATGTAAAATACTTCCTAGTATGAAGATGGCGATAAAAATAACGGCAGGTATTGCCGTGTCAAGCAAAAAACCGTGATAACGGAATGCAATCCAGCTGGTTGTAAATAAAGCAGTTATACAGGCAAGTGCGCCGATAGCTGAAAGGATGGCCTTGGCCTTGACGGTAAGATAGCCGATGATTAGTCCGCCGATAATAAGGGTGATGCTGGCAACTGCGGGGCTCCAATCAGGTTGGGCTAGATAATGGTTAAGTAGGATTTGTTCTGTGATTTGTGCGTGAATCTCAACGCCTGGAACAACTTTTTCAAGAGGAGAGAAGCGGAGATCCATTAAGCCTTGCGCAGAGCTTCCGATCAAAACGATATGTCCATCTAATGATGTTGGGATTTCTTCAGCGAATACTTTCCAAGCGGGTATATAGCGATTAGGTATGTTTCGTGTGTAGTGAATCCACATATCACCGCGTGCCGTGGTCGGGATATTGAGATTGCCAATTTTAATTTCTACAAGGCCGCTTTTTTCATTATCTGTTTTTAAAACATAATTCTGAGTTCCCTGCGTAATTCTAAGAACCTCTGCCGTTAGGCTAGGGACTGTTTTTCCCGCTAATTGTAGAACCAGAGGCACACGACGTACGATACCATCGCTATCCGGTATAAAGATTAGAGCGCCATTTCCATCTGCAGTTTTTTCTAATTCTGGCAATGACGTAATTGCATTATTGAATGAATATAACCACTGTTCTGGGGATGGACCGGAAGTAATATATCGGAAGGGGCGATGAGGTTCTCTGAGTGTTGATGATGAAGTTATAATATTTTCTTCTGGGTTATCATTTTTCTGCGCCATAAAACCAAGGGATACCCCCGCGAAATTTAAGCTATCCGAGAATACCTTGTCATGATTGGGGAGCTGGTTCAGTGTGTGACGCAACGAATCATCAAGTGGCCATAACTCAGAAACGATTTGTGGAGAAGTGCGATCCGATTCTGCAAATACCATATCGAATCCGATAGCTGCAACATTTGCTGCATGCAGTTTTTCGACAAGCTCGGCAATGCGGGTACGGGGCCATGGCCATTGACCTAATTTAACTAAGCTTTCTTCGTCAATGTCAATAATACGAACGGCAGTTTCTTTGTAATCACGAGGATACCAGCGTTGATATTGGTCATAGATATTATTTTGTATGATTTGCAGATGAGATGGATTGGTTTGTAAGAGCACCAATCCAATAGCGATCATGATAAGTGGCGCGAGGTTGCCAATGCGCTTCAGTAAATCAATTGTCATGTCGCTCGGTGATCTGAGTTTTTTCTATAAGAAGGCATGAGTACTAGTACAGTTTGTATACAACATTGAAATGTATTCGACTATGTAAGAAATCTCAGGGTTGTTTACAGAGAGGTTGATTAAAATAAGCGTTGAGTATTTCATAAGGAGTAGCATTATTCAAACCCTTATGAGGTTTGACGGTATT
>JALRCN010000205.1 GCA_023257295.1 Nitrosomonas sp.
CTCGAATTTATCGCCGGTAAAGGCGGCTTGCCGATGATTCAGGTTAAAACCGCCAAAGCCAAAGCGCTGATCTCGCTGCATGCCGGACAAGTGCTGTCGTATCAACCGGCTGGCGAAGCGGACGACGTACTATTTTTAAGCGAGAAAGCGTATTACCAGGACGGCAAAGCGATCAAAGGCGGCGCGCCGGTTTGCTGGCCGTGGTTCGGTGCGGACCCGGAAGGCAAAGGACGTCCCGGTCACGGTTTCGTGCGCAACCGTGGCTGGAACATGGTTGCAACCGAAGCGCTGGCGAACGGCGACATCAAAGTCACCGTCGGACTCGACGACACGCCGGAAACGCAAGCCATCTGGCCGCATGCGTTCAGCCTGCGCCAGGAAATCGTCATCGGCGAAACACTGAACCTGTCGCTGATCACGCGTAATACCGGCAAGGAAAAATTTAACATCACCCAAGCGTTTCACACCTATTTCAAAGTCGGCGACATTACCCGTGCAAAAGTAGTCGGACTCGCCGATTGCGACTATCTCGACAAAGCCGGTGGCGGCAACACGCAAAAACACCAAACAGGCGACGTCACCATCGACGTCGAAGTCGACCGCATCTATCTGAACGTCGGCAACACCCTGACCATCGACGACGCAGCCCTCAACCGGCGTATTCAAATTACCTCGCAAGGCAGCAAAACCGCCGTGGTATGGAATCCGTGGGAGAAAATCGCTAGAGATATGGCCGATTTGGAAGACGACAACTACAAATGCTTGTTGTGCGTTGAAACGACCAATGCGGCGGATGATGTTCGTGAAGTTGCGCCGGGTGAGGAGTGCCGGTTGGTGGCTGATTATAGGGTGGAGCAGGGTTGATTATTTGGTTATGAATGTGTGATGTCAAGATGTGACCCCTTGTTGTGACCCCTTGTTGTGTGACCCCTTGTTGTGTGTTTGGCATACAATTGAGCCTCCGAAGCATTTCTGGAATTTTCACGGCATGATTGATTCACTGATCGTCGCAAAAAATAGCAAAACAGAATTGGCTCTATTACCCGCAATGGCAACGCGGCACGGATGCATTGCCGGCGCTACCGGCACCGGCAAAACAGTAACGCTGCAAAAGCTCGCGGAAAGCTTTTCAGCAATTGGTGTGCCGGTTTTTATGACGGATATCAAAGGCGATTTGACCGGTATTAGTCGGCCCGGATCGTCATCCACAAAACTGAAAGCGCGGCTAGATGCGATACACGCACCCGAACCGCACTGGCAAGGTTCTCCAGTGACATTATGGGATCTGTTACAGGAAAACGGCCATCCGGCGCGGGCAACGGTTTCTGCAATGGGGCCACTGCTATTGGCGCGCTTATTGAATCTCAACGAAACCCAGCAAGGCGTGTTAGAACTGGTCTTCAAAGTAGCCGACGACCAAGGTTTATTGTTGCTCGACTTAAAAGACTTGCGTGCATTACTGCAATTTACCGCTGAAAACGCCGAACAATTCAAAATCCGGTACGGCAACGTATCGTCCGCATCCATCGGTGCTATTCAACGCGGCTTACTGCAATTGGAAAACCAAGGCGGTGGCAAATTTTTCGGCGAACCGATGCTCAATATCGACGATGTGCTACAAACCGCCGACGGTAAAGGTGTAATCAATATTCTGGCTGCCGAACACTTGCTACACTCCCCTCGGTTATATAGTATGTTTCTGCTGTGGCTGTTGTCCGAACTCTATGAAAGCTTGCCCGAAGCAGGCGATCTTGATCGACCGAGATTGGTATTCTTTTTCGATGAAGCGCACTTACTGTTCAACATGGCATCACCCGCATTACTGGATAAAATTGAACAGGTAGTGCGCCTAATCCGCTCCAAAGGCGTGGGCATCTATTTTGTCACACAGAATCCATCGGATATCCCGGATAAGGTACTATCGCAGCTTGGCAATCGGATTCAGCATGCATTGCGCGCATTCACGCCGAGAGACCAGAAAGCGGTTCACGCGGTTGCTGCAACGATGCGACCCAATCCGGGTTTAGATCTAAAACAAGTAATTCTGGAGCTCGCCGTCGGCGAAGCACTGATTTCTTTTCTGGATACCGAAGGCACACCGAGTATCACCGAGCGCGCATGGATACTGCCGCCTGCAAGCCGGATCGGCCCGATCACGCCGGAAGAGCGGCAACAGTTAATACAAGATTCCATCGTTGCCGGTATTTACGAGCAAGAAACCGATCGAGAAAGCGCTTTTGAATTGCTGCAGACAAAATCCGTCCGCGAAAAAACACCGGATAAACGAAATGTATCGCACGGAAATATAGAAAACATCATCGGCGCATTGGCAAAAAGTGCAGCTCGCTCGGTGGGAACTACACTGGCACGCGAAATCACGCGCGGCCTGCTCGGCTCACTGTTAGGCCGGAAACGGCGATGATTAATTTCTCGTGTCGTAATTGAATCGGCGCCGTATACAACAAAGTTCTGATCGAACGGTTTCCCAATGCTGACATCAATCACAAGCTAGGGGTCACGTCTCGACATCACGCATTCACAAAAATGAATGGTTTTTTGTTTCACCCATTGCAAGCTAGGGGTACGTCTTGAAATGACAGTCATGCAACGCATCAATGGAGTCTGATCCCATTTGTTTTTTGCTTTATTCAACGACGCCCTCCTGCCCTATTGCAATTGTAACAAGCTGCTTAAACGCCCGTTGGACAGCATGTCAGCGTCAGCTGCGGTGCCAGACCCGAGGCCATAACCCATGATGACAGAGGTACCCGAGAAACTCGTCAGATTGGTATCCCTAACGAGATTGAGTGGCAGAATTTTTGGTAACAGACCCGAATATCTGGCAGTGATAGGGCTGGCTGGACTGTAAGGAACAAAGGCCCCCGAACTATTAAGCAGCAAGATAGTTCCCGTACTGTCTGGCAACACAATGGCTATATAGACTTGGCCGGTTTGACCGACGTGAGCCGGTGCCACTGCAATACCCACGTCTACGGTTGCATTGGAGAGGGGGCCGCTCTGTGTTCCTGAAAAAATGGCCGGGGCACTGGCCGCTGCGCCTGCATTAATCGACTGGAGTTGGAGTTGTCCCCTTTTGACGGACACATTAAATTATGTGTAAAGGAGAAGGAAGATGACTCAGAAATACAAACCTGCATACCCAGAGGATTTTCGCCAGCAGATGGTGGAATTAGTTGCGATGGGAAAAAATCCCAATCAGCTATCCAAAGAATTTGGCTGTCACGTTACTTCGATACAAGCATGGTGCCGAGCGGCGGGTGTTCAAT
>JALRCN010000177.1 GCA_023257295.1 Nitrosomonas sp.
GAGACGATTTTGGCGGAATTTCGCGAGCAAATTACAGCGGAAAATCCGACGGATGTTGTTTGAGCCGATTGCTTTCTTCATAACAATAGACTGATCGAAAATATATTCAATCGATTTTGACTCGTTCCGAAATAAAAGAAGTGTGATCGATGTTTTTCTATGAAAATTTTATGATGCGCATGTTCTTGGTCAAAAAATAATGCCCCTATCGCTACCTGATCGTACTGTCATCAAATCTCGGTTACGCAAACGCGGCATTTATTTATTGCCGAATCTGTTTACCACCGCAGCGTTGTTTTCAGGGTTTTACGCGATCGTGCAAGCGATGAACGGAAATTTCGAATCTTCCGCGATCGCGGTGTTCATTGCGATGGTACTCGACGGTCTGGATGGTCGGGTGGCGCGGTTAACCGGCACGCAAAGCGAATTCGGCGCCGAGTACGACAGCATGTCGGATATGGTGTCTTTCGGTGTTGCTCCGGCGCTGATCATTTACGAGTGGGCGCTGAAGGAAATGAATCAGTGGGGATGGATCGTCGCATTCATTTATTGCGCCTGCGCGGCATTGCGTTTGGCCCGGTTCAATACCAATATCGAAGTGGTCGATAAGCGTTTCTTTCAGGGCCTGCCCAGTCCTGCTGCAGCGGCGCTCATTGCAGGATTGGTATGGGTGATGCTCGATTTTCAAGTGCAAGGTAGCGATGTCAAATGGCTGGCATGCATCGTGACGTTATTTGCCGCACTGACCATGGTGAGCAATATTCCTTTCTACAGCGGCAAAGAAATTAATCTGCGCCGCAGGGTGCCTTTCGTTACCGTGCTTTTGTTAGTGCTGTTCTTTTTCGTGTTAATTCCCAGTTATCCGCCGGTGGTATTGTTTATTATATTTACCGCGTATGCACTTTCCGGTTATTGCATTAAGTTATGGCGCTTTGGCAGAACCAAACGCGATATTGAACCGCCAAGCGCATGAGATTGGTTATTGCGCCGAAACAAAAAACAAATTATAGTCTTGCCCTATGGTTACAAGAGATCGTTATTTGCCATTGTATCGGCTCCCAGTCGCACTGGCCATGCTAGGCATATTATTGCGCCCTGCGCGCTAAAATATACTCCCCCTAATTTCCTGTCTTCCCGTTAAAATTCGCATAGCGAGTTTGATTAACTTTAAGTTATCTTTCCTGTGGAGAGCATAATGAAAGAGCATTTGACTATTTTTGATACCACGTTGCGCGATGGTGAGCAAAGCCCCGGCGCGTCCATGACAAAAGAAGAGAAGGTCCGGATTGCCTGGCAATTGGAGCGGATGGGGGTGGATGTGATCGAGGCGGGATTTCCTGCAGCATCCAATGGTGATTTTGAAGCAGTCAAAGCCGTGGCCGATTCGGTCAAGGAAAGTGTGGTGTGCGGTCTGGCACGTGCAATCGAAGCCGACATTCAGCGCACTGGCGAAGCATTAAGAGGCGCACAATCGGCGCGTATCCATACGTTTATCGCAACATCGCCGATTCACATGAAAAACAAGCTGCGCATGTCGCCCGATCAAGTGGTTGCACAAGCGGTCAAGGCGGTGAAATGGGCGCGTCAATATACCGATAACGTTGAATTCTCACCGGAAGATGCGGGGCGATCCGAGAGCGACTTTCTGTGTCGGATACTTGAAGCGGTGATCGATGCAGGTGCAACGACGCTGAATATTCCTGATACCGTGGGATATACCATGCCGGAGCAGTTCGGCAAATTAATCCGCAACTTGCGCGAACGTATTCCCAATTCCGATAAGGCGATATTTTCGGTGCATTGCCACAACGATCTTGGGTTGGCAGTGGCCAATTCATTGGCGGCGGTGATGAACGGTGCGCGGCAAGTGGAATGCACGATTAACGGTTTGGGGGAAAGGGCTGGAAATGCAGCGCTGGAAGAGGTGGTCATGGCGATTCGGACACGTCAGGATTATTTCCCTTGCGATACGAAAATCGATACCACGCATATCGTGTCGGCCAGCAAGCTGGTTTCAGGTATTACCGGTTTTCCGGTACAACCGAATAAAGCGATTGTCGGGGCAAATGCGTTTGCGCATGAATCGGGCATTCATCAGGATGGCATTCTGAAACACCGCGAAACTTATGAGATTATGCGCGCGGAGGATGTCGGGTGGGGTGCCAATAAGTTGCTGCTCGGAAAGCATTCGGGCAGAAATGCATTTCGTAACCGGCTGATGGAATTGGGCATCGAATTGGAATCGGAAGAGATGCTCAATAATACTTTCCTGCGTTTCAAAGAATTGGCCGATAAGAAACATGAAATCTTCGATGAAGATTTGCAGGCTTTGGTTTCCGACGAGGTGTTGGTGCTGCAGGAGCGCTACCGTTTAATCTCATTGACGGTACACTGCGAAACCGGCGAAGTGCCCTATGCGCGCATCGTGATCTCGGACAATGGCAATGAAATGCACGCAGAATCGCAAGGAAGCGGCCCGGTCGATGCGACTTTCCGTGCAATTGAAACATTATTGACTAGCGAAACGAAGCTGCAATTATTTTCAGTGAACAATATTACCAGCGGAACCGATGCACAAGGAGAGGTCACCGTACGCTTGCAGAAATCAGACCGTATCGTCAATGGACATGGCGCCGATACCGATATTGTCGTGGCTTCCGCGAAAGCTTACCTGAGTGCGCTGAATAAGCTGCACAGCAAGCTGGAGCGGGCTCATCCGCAAGTATGATATGAAAAAATCGACCTTATTGCTAAGTGCTGTTGCATTGCTGTTCAGCTTCCAGGTTCATGCATTCCGGTTTCAAGATACCACGGGGAAAGTACATCAGCTGTCGGATTATAAAGGCCAATGGGTGATGGTTAATTTCTGGGCGACATGGTGCCCGCCCTGTTTGAAAGAAATACCCGACTTGATAGCGATATACGAGCATCGCAAAGATGTCATGATTATCGGTGTGGCAATGGATATCGACGATCCTCAAGCCGTACTGAATTTTGCTCGATCGATGGCGATCAATTATCCGATTGTGCTGGGTGATCGAAAAATCGCGTCGCAATTGGATGAAGTGTCGCTGCTACCGAGCACTTATTTTTACGATCCGGACGGAAATCCGGCGGCACGCCAACTTGGTATTATTTCACGCGAAAGTATTGAAGCGTTTCTGGATGTTAAGTCAACCAAAAAGCCGTAACAATTATGAGGCCGTGTAACGCCAAATAGTTTGTAATTTATTGAAAACCATTTGAGGGTACCTAGCTTCTCCCAAGCTGCCATTATACCGTCCAAGGGCACGAAAATAATCCCCTTTTTCCTTATCGAGATAGTGCCGCAGAATGGTGCATCCGTAGCGAAGATTGACGCGCAAATGGAAGAGATTGTGTTCGCGCTGACCGATCGTATTCACCCAAAACGGCATGACTTGCATATAACCTCGCGCACCGGCATGCGAGACGGCATATTTCTTGAAGCCGCTCTCGACCTGGATAATGCTCAGTACCAGTTGCGGATCCAATCCTGCGCGCGTTGCTTCATAAAATACGGTTCTTAAGAACTCTTCACGTTCGATGCGATCCGGTATGTATTTTTCCAAACGCTTACTCATGGCAATCAACCAAGCGATGTTATCTGCAATGGCGGCGTACTCAATGTAGGAAACGGCCTGATCGCTCAATTCTTGCAGTGCATAGGTTTGCGTGCTGGTTATCAATTGTTCTTCCGTGTACTTATTGGCGTGAGCCACACCGGAGAAACACAGCAACAATAAAGGATAAATTATAATTAGCTTATGCATAGTTTTGCAGTTATGAATGTAAAAATTTCATCGATAGAGATTGCCTGTGAAGCTTTATCTTCGCGTCCTTGATATTCGATTGTTGCCTGTTTAAGTCCGCGTTCGCCGATAACAATCCGATGCGGTATGCCAATCAATTCCATGTCGGCAAACATTACGCCGGGGCGTTCGTCGCGATCGTCCAATAATACTTCTATGCGTGCTATGGAAAATTGCTTATAGAGTTTTTCCGTCATCTCTTTTACTTGTATGCTTTTATGCAAGCCGATCGGCACGATGGCAAGCTGAAACGGCGCGATCGCAAGCGGGAAAACAATGCCGCGCTCGTCATGGTTTTGTTCTATGGCGGCAGCAACGATGCGCGAGACACCGATACCGTAACACCCCATTTCCATCGGGTGCGTTTGTCCGAATTCATCAAGAAAAGTAGCCTTCATCGTTGATGAGTATTTGGTGCGTAATTGAAATATGTGACCGACTTCAATACCCCGGCATATTCCCAATGTTCCTTTGCCATCAGGCGATGCATCTCCAGCATTAACATTTCGAATATCGAATACATGTTCCGGTAGTTTGAGATCGCGGTCAAAGTTTACCTGCATCAAGTGAAATCCCTCTTCGTTGGCACCGCAAACAAAATTGCTCATACTGATTACCGCTGTATCGGCAACGATACATATATCGGCATTCAATCCGACAGGACCGATATATCCAGGCACTGTTCCGGTTACTTGTAGGATATCCTCTTCAGTGGCCATTTGAAACTCGGATAAAAAGGGGATTTTTCTAACTTTTAGTTCATTGAGTTGATGATCGCCGCGCAACAATAATAAGAATATTTTATCATTTGACTTTACAGCCAGAGTCTTGACAGTGTTTTGTAAAGGGATTTCTAAAAACTCGGCAACTTCTGTGCAGGTTTTTTTATACGGTGTTGCGATTTTCTGCATGGCACCTTCGGGAGCGTTTCTTTTGTGTTGTGAAGGTAAGGCGCTGGCCAATTCGATGTTGGCGGCATAATCCGACGATGGACAGAAAGCAATCGCATCTTCTCCCGAATCCGCCAATACATGAAATTCATGGGAGCCACTGCCGCCGATGGCACCGGTATCTGCAGCGACAGCACGGAATTTCAAACCAAGCCGGGTGAAAATGCGGACATATGTTTCGTACATCACTTGATAAGTTTGCAGCAGGCTGGCTTCATCGGTATGAAAAGAATAAGCGTCTTTCATTAAGAATTCACGTGCACGCATTACACCAAAGCGCGGACGGATTTCATCGCGAAATTTGGTTTGTATCTGGTAGAAATTGAGCGGCAATTGGCGGTAGCTTTTGATTTCACGGCGCGCTATGTCAGTAATGACTTCTTCGTGCGTAGGGCCAAAACAAAAATCATGTTGATGTCGATCTTTGATTTTAAGCATTTGAGGCCCGAATACGTCCCAACGACCGGATTCCTGCCACAATTCGGCGGGCAGGATGGTGGGCATCAACACTTCGATGGCGCCGCTGTTATTCATTTCTTCGCGGACAATATTTTCTATTTTTCTCAATACCCGCAGACCCAAGGGCATCCAGGTGTAAAGTCCGCTGCCAAGGCGTTTGATCAGGCCGGCGCGCAGCATAAGTTTGTGACTGATAAGCTCAGCTTCGGTAGGAGCTTCTTTGAGGGTTGAAATAAAAAACTGCGAGACGCGCATGAGGGGGATTCCAGTTATGAAAAAAACGGCAATTTTACCTTGAAATACTTGTAAAAGTTTGGGTTAGTCCATATCTGAAATACGGATCACTGTTGATAATGAGTTGAAATGCTCGGATATATGCGGATTTTGTCCGATGGGCACTTTCAATCTGTAGTAAAGTATGAAAAAATCCACCCATTTGATTGGGTCAGATGAGTAATTCTTATGATTGACCGTAATGGATATCGCCCCAATGTCGGTATTATCCTTCTGAATTCGAAGAATGAAGTATTTTGGGGTAAACGTATAAAGCAAAATTCTTGGCAATTTCCTCAAGGCGGCATTAAGTCTGGAGAGAGTCCTGAGCAAGCCATGTATCGGGAATTGAGCGAAGAAATAGGGTTGCGTCCGAATCATGTTGAGATTGTCGGACGTACGCGCGACTGGTTGCGCTATGAAGTACCCGATCGATGGATTAGGCGTGAGTGGCGCGGTAATTATAAAGGTCAAAAACAGATTTGGTATTTGCTGCGCTTGATCGGGCGCGATAGCGATGTGTCGTTACGCAGAACCGCACATCCGGAGTTTGATGCGTGGCGCTGGAATCAATATTGGGTTGAATTGGATACGGTGGTTGAGTTCAAACGTAAAGTTTACAAGCAAGCATTAACGGAATTGTCGCGGTTGCTGAAGACGAATTCGTGTCAAAGCTCCTGCTATGAAGCAAATGATTTCATCATGGAAAAGAAAGAAATTGTTTTAACCAGTCGATTGGAAGTAAGTGAATAGTATCGATAAGGTATTTTTAAGGGTATATTGATTGCCTAAGTTTGGGATAGATAGGAAAAGCGATTTTCCGTTTATGTATATAATCCCTTCGTATGGATAATGACTCATCAGGCGTGGTCGGCTGCGCCATTACAAGCCGTTTTTTTACTTATTAGGGAGAATACCGATGAAAATACGTACACTGGTTGCGTCATTGTTATCGATTGGCGCTCTTGTCACTTCGATAAATGTGTCAGCCAATGAACCGATCCAACCTGTTAAACCAGCTAAAGTGGCTAATGCTGATTTGGTGGAATTGGGCAAGATGCTATTTTTTGATCCAAGATTATCAAAATCAGGATTTATTTCCTGCAATTCATGCCATAACTTAAGCATGGGCGGAACCGATAATATTCCAACTTCGATCGGACATGCTTGGCAGCAAGGTCCGATCAATGCGCCGACTGTGTTGAATGCCAGCATGAATTTGGCGCAATTCTGGGATGGGCGCGCAAAAGATCTTAAAGAGCAAGCGGGAGGCCCTATCGCAAATCCTGGTGAAATGGCTTCGACGCATAAAGTAGCCGTTGAAGTATTGCAATCGATTCCGCAATATCGCGCGCACTTTGCTAAAGCATTTGGTACCGACCAAGTCGATATCGATCGTGTAACTACAGCAATCGCAGCTTTTGAAGAGACTTTGATAACACCGGGTTCACGTTTCGATAAATGGTTGGAGGGCGACAAAAAAGCACTGAATCAGCAAGAATTGGAAGGTTATGAATTATTCAAGAGCAGCGGTTGTTCAGGCTGCCACAACGGCCCGGCCGTCGGCGGAGCGCTTTACCAGAAGTTCGGTGTGCATCATCCTTACAAGACCGACAGCAAAGCTGAAGGTAGAAAAGGAGTTACAGGCAAGGATACGGACTTAAATGTGTTTAAAGTACCGACATTGCGTAACATTGAATTAACTTATCCCTACTTCCATGATGGCGCTGCAGCGACTTTGGAAGATGCTGTAAAAACAATGGGTAAGGTGCAATTAGATCGCGATTTCAACAAGAAAGAAATCGACAGTATTGTCGCTTTCTTGAAAACGCTGACTGGCGAACAGCCCGATATCAAATTGCCGGTTCTGCCGCCTTCAAATAATAGCACCCCAAGGCCTGTGCCGTTTTAAGTTTGCTGTTGTTTGGTATTTTGAAAAGTTTTTAGTGTAGTCCCTAAAATCGTCTTAGCATCCGGATTATTTTCAATCCGGATGCTAAGCGTTTTTAAATCTACTAAAACATTACTGCAATATCTATACAATTTAATCTAGATTTAGATCGGAAAATCAAGTAGAGTCACCAAGCCGATAACCAATAATTAGAATAGGGAGTTACCCATGGGTAACAAGGGACAATTACTACAAGATCCATTCCTTAATATATTAAGGAAAGAGCATATTCCGGTTTCCATATATTTGGTCAATGGAATAAAACTGCAGGGGCAAATCGATTCGTTCGATCAATATGTTGTGCTATTGAAGAATTCGGTAACCCAAATGGTTTATAAGCATGCAATCTCAACCGTGGTGCCTGCACGAGCCGTTACTATTCCCATTGAGGCATTGGAAGCGCGTGTGCCTGATGCTACCTGAATCGGGTAACGATTTATCAGACGGGAATGCAGCTATTCTGGTAGGTCTTGATTTTGGAAGTGGCACGCATCGAGACAGTTTGCAAGAACTGCAACAGCTTGCAGTCAGCGCCAGATTGAAAGTATTGGGGATTGTGGAAGGGAAGCGCGCACATCCCGATCCGGCAACATATGTCGGAAGCGGAAAATTGAATGAAGTCGAGCAAGTCGTTTTGCGCACCAAAGCTGCTTTGGTCATATTCAATCACGATTTATCACCCGCTCAGCAGCGTAATTTATCATTGCGTCTAAATTGCAACGTAATAGATCGTACCAGTTTAATTCTGGATATTTTTGCTCAGCGTGCAAAAAGCCATGAAGGAAAATTACAAGTTGAATTGGCGCAACTGGAGCACCTTTCGACCCGCCTTATCCGTGGATGGACGCATCTTGAACGACAGAAAGGCGGTATCGGTTTGCGAGGGCCCGGTGAGACGCAATTGGAGACTGATCGGCGCTTAATCAGGAAACGTGTCAAATTGTTAAAGGAGAGGCTTGCAATTCTACAGCGCCAGCGCGGCGTGCAAAGACGATCAAGGCAGCGTAAAGGCGTATTTACGGCATCGATAGTAGGCTATACCAATGCTGGAAAATCGACACTGTTTAATAAATTAACACGAGCCAAAACATATGCGGCAGATCAGTTGTTTGCTACGCTCGATACGACCACCCGAAAATTATTTCTTTCCGAGGGGAAGGCGGTCGTAATTTCAGATACGGTCGGATTTATTCGCGAATTGCCTCATACTTTAGTGGCTGCCTTTTGTGCAACACTTGAAGAAACTATTCAGGCCGACGTATTGTTGCATGTGATCGATGCCAGCAATCCGAATCGCGATGAGCAAATCGATGAAGTCAATAAAATCTTAAAAGAAATTGGTGCAGATGCTATTCCTCAGCTTCTTATTTTCAATAAGATAGATTTGATGGAAAGCGATGAAAGCTGCATGCATGACGAATATGGTAGAATGTCGCACATTCGCTTGAGCGCAAAAACAGGAAAAGGGGTTGAATTTATCCGACAAGCATTATCGGAAGCAATCGAAAAAGACTCTGAAATAACCAATAAAAAATCGATGAGAATTGATGCGCTTGGAGATCGTGTTTTGGCACATGATTTTTTTGAACGAACAGAACAAGGATAATTTATGGGATTAAATGATCCACAATGGGGAAAAAATAAGGGCGACTCAGGTCCGCCGGATTTGGATGACTTACTGCGCAATGTCAACAAAAAAATCAACAATATTTTTGGGCAAAAGAAAGGCGGCGGTAACGATGAAGGATCGCCACCTTCCGGTCCGAAACAACACAGCAGTGGAAGTATTGCGACAATTCTCGGCCTGCTGGCTGTGGTATGGTTAGGTAGCGGCCTTTATATCGTAGACGAGGGTCATCGAGGCGTTGTTTTGCGTTTTGGCGAATATGCCGATACAACACAAGCCGGTTTGCGTTGGCATATGCCGTATCCATTTGAGAAAGTAGAGATTGTAAACGTTAGCCAGGTTCGTACCGTTGAAATTGGTTATCGTAATAATGTTAGAAGTAAAGTGCTGCGCGAATCGCTGATGCTAACCGACGATGAAAACATTATCGATATTCAGTTTGCCGTTCAATACATATTGAACAACCCTGAAAACTTTTTGTTTAAAAACAGAAATCCAGATGAGGCGGTGCTTCAAGCAGCGGAAACAGCAATTAGACAAGTTATCGGCAAAAGTAAAATGGATTATGTTTTATACGAAGGCCGCGAACAAGTTGCCGCGAATGCGACACAGTTGATGCAAAAAATATTGGATCGGTATGAGATAGGAATCTCGATTAGTAGAGTGACGATGCAAAACGCACAGCCGCCTGAGCAAGTTCAATCGGCATTCGACGATGCGGTGAAAGCCGGGCAAGATCGAGAGCGTCAAAAAAATGAAGGACAGGCCTATGCGAACGATGTCATTCCTAGAGCAGTGGGTAATGCGGCACGGTTAATTCAGGAATCAGAAGGATATAAACAGCGTGTCATCGTTAGCGCAGAGGGTGATGCCAGTCGTTTTGAGCAAATTCTCACTGAATACAGTAAGGCACCAAAAGTTACCCGAGAGCGCTTGTACCTCGATATGATGCAACAGGTACTATCGAATACCAGCAAGATTGTGGTTGATCAGAAGAATGGCAATAATCTTTTGTATTTACCGTTGGATAGATTAATTAATATGGGGGGGGGCGGTTCATCGACAGTTTCATCCGTGGCAGCACAACCTGTAATTCAGGAATCAGCACCGGATAGTAGTTTGAGAGCGCGGGAATCGTTTCGCAGTCGTGATCGGGAGATAAGATAAATGAAAAGCTTTATGTCAACATTATCAATTATCGTCGTTACGATATTTTTTTTGGGTAGTTCAGCTATCTACATCGTTGATGAACGTCAGCAAGCTATTTTGTTTCAGTTGGGTGAAGTGATCGATGTTAAAACAGAGCCTGGATTGTATTTTAAGATTCCGGTTGCACAAAATGTGCGCTATTTCGAGAAGCGTATTTTGACAATGGATACAGAGGAGCCTGAACGTTTTATTACTTCGGAAAAGAAAAACGTTTTGGTGGATTTGTTCGTCAAATGGCGCATTATTGATGTGAAACAATATTATATTAGCGTGCGTGGCGATGAAAGTCTGGCTCAAACGCGTCTGGCTCAAACCATTAATGCCAGCTTGCGGGATGAGTTTGGTAATAGAACAGTACACGATGTCGTTTCAGGGGAGCGGGATATGATTATGGAAATCATGCGCCAAAAGGCGGATAGCGATGCGCGTTCGATCGGCGTGGAGGTTGTCGATGTTCGTCTGAAACGTGTCGATTTGCCGCAAGAAGTAAGCGAATCCGTTTATCGTCGCATGGAAGCGGAACGTAAACGAGTAGCCAATGAATTACGCTCGACCGGTGCGGCCGAATCTGAAAAGATTCGCGCAGATGCCGATAAACAGCGCGAAATTATTTTGGCGGAAGCCTATCGCGAAGCGCAAAAAACCATGGGTGATGGTGACAGCCAGGCATCGGCAACATACGCTGCAGCGTTTCAGAAAGATCCTGAATTTTACGCCTTTTGGCGTAGTATCGATGCCTATAAGCAGTCATTTAAAAATAAGAGCGATATGATGGTGCTCGAACCGACTTCCGATTTCTTCAAATATCTGAAGAATCCGGCGGCTAGCAAATAAATGAGAAATCGCAATAAAAGCGCTAGAAGTAAAATATAACAACTTATTTTGAATGTTTGTAACATAGAGCAGAAGCTCTGAAAATCGCAACCGATAGTTGATTGCACCAGAGCTTCTTTTTGTTCACCGGTTTTTTGTTCAAATATCCACCTGATTAAGCAGGGATTATCGCAAATGTGGGAAACTTTTTTGAACGCTGTTGCATTGATGTTGGTTTTAGAAGGGATGTTGCCGTTTTTATCCCCGCAGACATGGCGCGAGGCATTTAAGAAAATGACCGAAATTGAAGATAGTCAAATTCGTTTTATCGGCTTGACTTCAATGCTAATGGGTTTGGCATTGCTTCTTGTCGTTAGTTGATTTTTCCTCCCTAAAATCCCTATTCGTCAATTAATTGTCAACTACAAGCATGCGCAATTGGCTTCTTCCCGAGTATGTCGAGGATATTCTCCCGGCTGAAGCATTACATATCGAAACAATTCGTCGTCAGATTCTCGACTTACTAAGAGTGAATGGCTATCAGCTTGTGATACCGCCGCTTTTGGAATATGTGGAATCGTTATTAACCGGCAGCGGCAGCGACATGGATTTGCATATGTTTCGTGTGATCGATCAGCTTAGCGGGCGAATGATGGGCGTGCGTGCCGATATGACGCCGCAAGTGGCAAGGATAGATGCGCATTTATTGAATTTAGAAGGCATTACACGCCTGTGTTACGCTGCTAGCGTGTTGCATACCGTACCTTCCAATATCATGCAAACGCGGGAACCGCTGCAAATCGGTGCAGAGCTTTACGGTCATTCCGGTTTGGAAAGCGATATTGAAGTGCAGCAACTCATGCTCAAGTGCTTGTTGTTATCAGGCATCGATCAAGTTCACTTGAATTTGGGACATGTGGCGGTATTCCGTGGATTAATCAAAATTGCCAATGTATCGCGAGATTTAGAAAAGGAATTGTTTTCAGCATTACAGGCAAAAGATATTTCAACTTTGCAAGAGTTATGTGCTCATATACCCAGCCCTGTGCGTCAAGCGTTTTTGTTATTGCCTGAATTGTATGGCGATAAATCTATTTTAATCGAGGCCAGAAAACGATTGCCGGATTATCCGGAAATTGTTGCAGCATTAAATGAACTCGACAGAGTGGGAGAAGAATTAAGATCTTCGGTCGGTGCGATTGCATTCGATTTAGCCGATTTACGCGGCTATCACTATCATACCGGAATAGTGTTTGCTGCTTATGCGCGAGGCAGCTCAAATGCAATTGCTTTAGGTGGGCGCTACGATGACATTGGAAAAGCTTTTGGCCGTGCGCGCCCTGCAACGGGTTTTAGCATGGATTTAAGAGATCTTTCCAGATTGATTAAAACGAAATCATACCCTGCAGCAATACGAGCGCCGTATCAAAAAAATAATCAAGCATTAAATAAATTGATTGCGCAATTGCGCGAATCGGGACAAATTGTCGTTGTGGAATTGCCGGAACAAAAGGGAATTTTCTCGGATTGCGACCGGCGAATCGTTATGCGCGACGGGCAATGGGTAGTTGAGCCGATTTGACGGATAAAAACTAAGTTTTCAGAGATTGAGAAATATGACAAAAAATGTAGTTGTCATCGGCACGCAATGGGGTGACGAAGGAAAAGGCAAAATTGTCGATTGGTTGACCGATCATGCGCAAGGCGTGGTGCGATTTCAAGGCGGCCATAACGCCGGGCACACTTTGGTGATTGGCAATACAAAGACCGTATTGCACCTCATCCCTTCCGGAATTTTGCGAGCCCATGTTATGTGCTATATCGGAAACGGTGTGGTCATTTCGCCAGAAGCGTTGCTGCAAGAGATTGACACTTTAGAGCAAAATGGTATTGATGTCAGCGGCCGTTTACGTATCAGCGAAGCGTGCCCGCTTATCCTGCCGTGTCATATCGCTTTGGATAACGCACGCGAGAATGCCAGAGGTGTGGGGAAAATCGGCACCACCGGTCGCGGTATCGGGCCGGCTTACGAAGATAAAGTAGCTCGGCGCGCGATTCGATTGCAAGATTTATTTTATCGAGATCGCTTGGCGACAAAATTGGGTGAAATGCTCGATTATCACAATTTCGTATTGAAAAATTATTTCCAGGTTCCCATTGTCGATTTTCAGAAAACGATGGATGATACATTAGCGCAATCCGAACGTATCAAACCGATGGTCGCCGATGTGCCCGAATTATTATTCAACGCACAAAAATCCGGCCACAATTTATTGTTCGAAGGCGCTCAAGGAGCAATGCTCGACGTGGATCATGGTACTTATCCGTTTGTTACCTCCAGTAACTGCGTAGCGGGTGCTGCTGCGCCGGGTAGCGGAGTAGGGCCGCAAATGCTGCAGTATGTATTGGGAATTACCAAAGCGTATACAACACGCGTTGGATCCGGCCCATTTCCAACAGAACTGGATGATGATATCGGTAAACATCTGGCCACGCGCGGTCATGAATTCGGCTCTACGACCGGTCGGCCGAGACGTTGCGGGTGGTTTGACGCAGTTGCACTGAAACGCTCGATTCAAATCAATGGCGTTACCGGGCTATGTATTACCAAACTGGATGTATTGGACGGTGTGGAAAGTCTTAATTTAGGTATCGGTTATAAATTGAGCGACGGCAAGCGTAGTAATATCTTGCCCGTAGGGGCAGAGAACCTCGACAATTGCGAACCGATTTACGAGGAAATTCCTGGTTGGTTGGAAAATACTGCCGGTATCAGAACGTTTTCCCAATTGCCGAGAGCCGCACAAAACTATCTGAAGCGCCTGGAAGAGGTATGCGAAATTCCGATCGACATGATTTCAACCGGCCCTGAAAGAGAAGACACCATCTTGCTGCGGCATCCATTTGAGTAATATGGGTTTTCGATAATTTGTTGCGAACAAACATCGTCAATATCGCTAATTTAAGCTCGTGCACTGGAAACTTCCCATCCATATTGTTCGCTGGCAAGACGAAGCGGATAAGCTGCGTTTTATACGCACAGTAGTTTTTATTCAAGAACAACAAATTCCTGTCGAATTGGAATGGGATGGATTCGATGTTGCCGGTACCCATGTGCTCGCACTCAATTCCGAAGGACAACCGATTGGAACCGCAAGGTTATTACCTGACGGTCATATCGGGCGTATGGCTGTTTTAAAGCAATGGCGCGGTATGGGTGTTGGACGTGCAATTCTGCAAGCAGTTTTGCACGAATTGATCCAACGGCGCACATCAAAAGCAATACTTAATGCGCAAATCAGTGCGATTGGTTTTTATGAGAAATTCGGATTTCGCCCTGAAGGAGCGGTATTTCTTGAAGCCAATATCCCTCATATCAAAATGATACTTTCCTTATAAAGCACATAATAGCATGATTTGTAACTGTTAAATATTGAATCATGTTTTGTGTGTCCCACAGATTCGCAACTTATTTGTTAATCGCTCTTGAAATTCCAATAGGTAAGCCATACTATCAGCACTCTAAGCCATCGAGTGCTAAAATGCCAATAATAGGCGCAATGGCTGTTATGAAAATTCAAATACATATAATCAATATTGATACAATTTTTAACAGGAGAAAACAACATGAAAATTCGTCCGTTGCATGATCGGGTGGTAGTTAAGCGATTGGAAGATGAGCGTAAAACGGCATCAGGCATTGTTATTCCGGATAGCGCTGCCGAAAAACCCGATCAAGGTGAAGTGATTGCGGTCGGTAAAGGAAAAGCTGGCGACGATGGGAAGGTTCGGGCAATGGAAGTTAAGGTTGGCGATAAAGTCTTATTTGGCAAATATGCCGGACAATCGGTCAAAATTCACGGTGAAGAACTTCTGGTGATGCGTGAAGAAGATATCATGGGTGTGATCGAAGGCTAATGCGGTATTTCGATTACTTGTACAAAGATTAAGTGTTGTTGAAAGATTAGGAGAAAAGTTATGTCAGCAAAAGAAGTGAAATTTGGAGATTCAGCGCGTCATCGAATGGTGGCCGGTGTCAATATTTTGGCGGATGCGGTTAAAGTAACCTTAGGCCCGAAAGGCCGCAATGTCGTATTGGAGCGATCTTACGGCGCGCCAACGATCACTAAGGACGGCGTTTCGGTTGCAAAAGAAATCGAATTAAAAGATAAATTCGAAAATATGGGCGCGCAGATGTTGAAGGAAGTCGCCAGCAAGACATCGGATGTAGCCGGCGATGGCACAACGACAGCAACCGTATTGGCGCAAGCGATTGTGAAAGAAGGCATGAAATACGTTGCTGCTGGCATGAATCCAATGGATCTCAAGCGCGGTATCGATAAAGCGGTTACAACTGCAGTGGGTGAGTTGAAGAAGCTTTCAAAGCCTTGCGCAACGGCAAAAGAAATTGCTCAGGTTGGTAGTATCTCGGCAAA
>JALRCN010000026.1 GCA_023257295.1 Nitrosomonas sp.
TTGTTTATTACCCATAATATCGCGGTCGTAGAATACTTGGCTGACGAAGTGGCGGTGATGTATTTGGGGCGCATCGTCGAACACGGGAAAATCGATGAAGTGATGAATCGCCCGAAGCATCCCTACACGCAAGCACTGCTGGCATCGGTACCGCAGATAACGCCCGAGCCCGTTCAAACGAGCGCTGCGTTGACGGGCGATTTGCCGTCGCCAACCGCACCGCCTTCCGGCTGCCATTTTCACCCGCGCTGCCGACGCGCAATGCCGATTTGCCGGGAACAGTATCCGAGCGCCAGCGCATTCAGCGCAACGCACACAACCCATTGTCATCTTTATCCACAGGAACAGCATTCTTGACATTATGAGCATACCCAACGAAGTGGCGCGCCGCCGCACGTTCGCCATCATCTCTCACCCGGATGCCGGCAAAACCACATTGACCGAGAAATTGCTGCTCTACGCCGGCGCGATTCATATCGCCGGCAGCGTCAAGGCACGCAAAGCCAGCCGCCATGCCACCTCGGACTGGATGGAAATCGAAAAGCAACGTGGCATCTCAGTCGCCAGTTCAGTCATGCAAATGGAATACCGCGATTGCGTCATCAATTTGCTCGACACACCCGGCCACCAGGATTTCTCAGAGGACACGTATCGCGTACTGACCGCCGTCGACGCAGCATTGATGGTGATCGACGCAGCCAACGGCGTCGAAGCGCAAACGCTGCGCCTGCTGGAAGTATGCCGCGCGCGCAATACTCCGATTGTGACTTTTATCAACAAAATGGACCGCGAAGTGCGCGAACCGCTCGATCTGATCGACGAAATCGAACGCACGCTGGGCATGTCGACCATCCCGTTCACCTGGCCGGTCGGCATGGGTCATGGCTTCAAGGGCGTGTGCGATTTGCGCAACAACTGCATGCGTGTATTTCAGCCGGGATCGGATCGGATCGACGAGGCAGGGGAAGTCATTGCACAATTTGACGATGCACAAATCCAACAACGCTTCGGCAGCGACCTGGCCACCGCATTGCAGGAAATCGATTTGATCAAAGGCGCGTCGCCCGAATTCGACCGCGAAGCATTCCTATCCGGAAAGCAAACACCGGCATTTTTCGGTTCAGCGATCAATAACTTCGGCGTGCGCGAAATTCTCGACGCCTTAGTCGATTTAGCGCCAGCGCCCGAATCGCGCAACGCGATACAACGCGAAGTGCTGCCGGACGAGAAGAAATTCTCCGGCATGGTGTTCAAAATCCAAGCCAACATGAATTTGGCGCACCGCGACCGCATTGCGTTCGTGCGCGTTTGCTCGGGTCACTTCAAACGCGGCATGAATTTGAAAGTCGCGCGCAACGGCAAGGACATCCGCACCAGCACCGTGGTTTCGTTTTTGTCGCAACGCCGCGATATTCTGGAAGAAGCCTACCCCGGCGATATCATCGGCATCCCGAACCACGGCACGCTGCAATTGGGCGACACACTCACCGAAGGCGAAGTGCTGCAATTCACCGGCTTGCCGTTTTTCGCCCCGGAAATTTTCCGCACCGTGGAAATCGCCGATCCGCTGCGCAGCAAGCAATTGAAGCTGGGCCTGGCGCAATTGGGCGAAGAAGGCGCGATCCAAGTGTTCCGCCCGCATTTGGGCAACATGCTGCTGCTCGGCGCGGTCGGCACGCTGCAATTCGAAGTGGTGACGCATCGCTTGCAGCATGAATACGGCGTCGCCGCGCGCATTGCATCGGCCAAGTACCAATTGGCGCGCTGGATTACTTGCGACGATCCACGCGAATTGCAACGCTTCATCGAAGCCAATTCGCACCGCATCGCGTATGACGCAGTCGACGCACCGACGTTTCTGGCATCGTTCGGCGCGGAATTGAGCGTCGCGCAAGAAAACTGGCCTGCGATCCGTTTTCATAAACTGCGCGAACACGCCGGTTTGGTGTTTCAAAACCACATGAACGGATAACATCCCATGCGCTGGTTGCTCAATTCCTTAGCCTGGATTCTGCTCGCCGCAACCGCGCTCGCCGGTCATGTTGCATCCCAGACCGTGCCATTCGCCGTCATCGGCGATATGCCGTACACCGATACCGAATACGCGCTGCTGGAACACCCTGACGGCGCGATTGCCAAAGCGATCCAAGCGCTCGATCCGCCGGTATTGATTCATTTGGGCGATTTCAAACAAGGACGCCTAAGTTGCAGCGACGAATTGCTGCAGGATCGCTACCGCCAAATCGCTTTTCTTCACCCGCACAAAACCGTATACACCCCCGGCGATAACGAATGGACCGATTGCGACCGGCTCACGCTGTCAGGCCGGTACGACGAACTGGAGCGGCTCGATTTCATCCGGCGGCTTTTTTTCCATCAAGACCGGCATCGATTGACGCAAGCGATTCCCGGACTGATTCGGCAGGATAATTTCATCGAAAACGCCACGTGGCGGATCGGCTCAGTCGTTTTCGCCACGCTGCATATCCCGGGCACCAATAACGGTCGCCGCGAGATTCTCAGCAGCAATGTCGCCGACGCCCTCAACGAAGCGGATCGGCGCGACCGGCTCAACAACCGATGGCTGCACCAAGCATTTGCCGCCGCCCAATCGGCGCAAGCAATCGTGCTCGCCTTCCACGCCGATATTTTCGAATTCGAT
>JALRCN010000190.1 GCA_023257295.1 Nitrosomonas sp.
ACAAGATATTGCAGAATTAGCTGTTTATACGGCTTGGGTAAATGGTGCGATTCTGCCGGTGCGGAAAAATAAACCGGCACCCAAATCATTGGCCAAAATTTTTCTGCATGGCTATAAAGACGCGGATAATTTCAATATACAGCGTGCTAAAGCAGAAGGTAATTTACTGGTGCGCGGTTTGACAGCATTACCTGCCAATGAATTGACACCGAAGGCATATCGTCAGCAAATAAAGAAGCTGGCGGAAAACGAAGGCTGGAAGTATCAAGAATACGATCTGAATAAATTGAAAGAAATGGGAGCGGGCGCGTTTGTGGCGGTAGCGCAAGGAAGCGATACCGACGATGCCGCAATCGTTCATTTGCAGCATCAGGGCAAGCAAAAAAATAAAACGAAACATGTCGCGATTATCGGCAAAGGGATTTGTTTCGATACCGGCGGGCACAATCTAAAGCCTGCCCGCTATATGCAGGGTATGCACAAAGATATGAACGGGTCGGCTGTCGCGCTGGGTATTTTGTTGGCCGCGACGCGCGCTGAAATTCCGGTGAAGATTGATTGTTGGCTGGCGATTGCGCAGAATCACATCAGCCCAAGCGCATATAAACAAAACGATATCATCTCCACATTGAATGGATTGTCGATTGAGATTGTCCATACCGACGCCGAAGGCCGAATGGTTCTTGCGGATACGTTGACGCTGGCGGGGAAATTGAAGCCGGATCTAATCCTCGACTTCGCAACACTGACGGGGAGCATGGAGACGGCATTGGGGTCGCGTTACAGCGGGATCTTCAGCAATCGCGACGAATTGACAGAGCAGGCGATTGCCGCGGGTAAGACGAGCGGCGAGCGCGTTTGTGCGTTCCCAATGGATGCCGACTATGAGGAAAGCCTGGAAAGCGTAATTGCTGATATTAAACAATGCGAAATAGGCGGGGAATTTGATCATATTCTTGCGGCTTGTTTCTTGCGGCGATTCGTGGACGATATACCCTGGCTGCATATGGATTTGTCCGCCAGTAGCCATAAAGGCGGTTTGGGTGCCGTCGACAGTGAAATCACCGGATTCGGCGTTGGCTGGGGCATTGAGTTGCTACAAAGAAATATCGAAAAACTTGCCAATTAAAAGAGACAACTTCCTAGGATCCCGGCAGGCTTCTAGGCGCCTAAGCCTTTTACAATCACCAGCTTCTGGCCTATCGATAAATGCTCGTCGTTGTTGTTCCAGAGCTTGATTTGATCGATCGTGGTGCCGTACCGTTTGGCGATGTGATACAACGTATCGCCTTTTTTTACAACATGAATGTCGGATTGCTGTCTATTTCCGGAATGTTTTCTATTCGGCGCACTATTATTCGCCAGATTTGTTACTTCAACTTTCGGGACTAGAATTTTTTGCCCCAAGACCAGATTTTTGTTTCTGGCAATGCCGTTGATGGTCTGCAGTTGCTTTACGGTCGTGCCATGGCGAGTCGCGATATCTTTGATTTTTTCACCTTTCCTGACATGATACAACCGCCATGAAAACTGCGGGTCCTGGTAGGTTTCGAGGTTTCTCACAAAATTTTCTTTTTTGTCCGTAGGCAGCAGCAGCATACGCGGTTGATCCAATACTTTGATGACATAACGGTTGTAAGCTGGATTTAATGCGGAGAATTCGGTAGGAGAGATATTGGCGAGGTGGGTTACAAGCGAGATGTCGATATGTTCGTGTATTTGAACTTGGTCGAAATACGGCCGATTGGGTATCGATCGGAGCTGTATGCCAAATTTTCTTGTATTGGCGATGATATCCTTGACCGCCATCAATTTGAAAACGTAGTGCCTGACTTCGCTAGGGAGCCCTAATTCATAAAAATTGACCGGTTTTCCCTTGTGAAGGCTTTTTGCTAGAGCCTTACTTACCACGCCTTCGCCGACATTATAAGCAGCAATGGCGAGTTTCCAGTTATCGAATTTGTCATACAAATACTGCAAATAATCCAGAGCGGCTTGTGTCGATGCTACGATATCGCGCCGGTCGTCATACCAAACATTTTGCGCTAATCCCATGGTTTTTCCGGTTTGCGGCATGAACTGCCACAAGCCCGCAGTTTGGCTACCCGATTTGATTAATGGATTGTATGCGCTTTCGATAAACGGAATGAGTGCAATTTCCATCGGCATACCGCGACGTTCGACTTCATCGACGATATAAAACAGATAGCGTTCTCCGCCAGCGAGCATGCGCTCAAAAGCTGCCGGATTCTGCGTATAGGATTGCTCGATTCTTCGGATGGTTTTTGTGTCAAGCGGAAGCGCTAATGCAAAACCGTTACGGACACGATCCCATAAATTCGAATACTGCTGCTGCGATTTGTCCTGAATCGGGCGACTTGCTGCCGCGTCAAGCGATAATACTGCGCAAAATCCAAGAAAAAGCGAAATCAGAAGAGCGAGGCAATAATTTCTTTTTATAATCATTAACTTGTGTTTTTATATTTCCACACTGACCGACAGGATATATAAAAAAATAGGTTTTGCAAACCTTTTTTTGCAAATAAAAAGATAAATTTTTTGTGAATATCAAAATTAATCAATCAGATAACAATTTTTGTTTATAAAGTTGATGAACAAAAAAGTGTTGATCTGGAATTCTTTATTTTTGAATGATTGTTGCCATAATAAAAACATTGGTTATAGTTAATTGATTTATAAATATATTTATTGAATTGGCCTTTGGGCTTTGCGAAACCAGACTCGGTATTGTTCCATTTTGGTACGCTGTTCGGTGGGTGCGAAGCGGCGGCAAGGGATGAATTCTTCCGTATCCGGTTGCGCACCCCAGCGGATTTCGACACAATCGTTCGGGTTGTACGCCATTTCAAATTGCTGCTTGCGTTGCAAGATTTCAGCGATCGGAAGTTCCCATTCGCTACCGTCCGAACGGGTGTAACGAATGCTGTGTTCCCAAGTCCGCTGAGTGTGGCGTTGCTCGATTTCGGAGCGGATTGCTTCCGGGTTTTTATCCCCGAGCACGAACAACTCCGGATGGCGCACGATTTTTTCCGGCAGTTCGTTGAGGATGTTGATTGCGATGATTAGCCGCATATCGCGCGACGGAGTGGCATAATCCTCCCATGGGCCGACGGTTTGAAAAATCGCCGTTCCGGATGGCATCGGGATCACGCGGCGTAGGTTGTTGCGCATATAGGTTTCGCCGTTGTCAATCGAATTGATGCGGGTTTCGATTTGTTCCACCAAGGCGGAGAACATGGTTTCGTATGCTTGCAGCGGATTCAAGCCATTGGGATTGATCAGTTTTGTAAGTCTGGCGTAGAAATCGTCCGGCGTGAGTTGCTCCTGCTCTCGGGAGAAGGGGACGAAATCGGATTGCCCAGTGAGTTCGCGATTGGAGAGCACGCGCCATTTGCCGGGCGTTGTTTGAATCAACGGACGGAATGCTTTGAATCCCGGTCCAGCATTGGCGGTGTTGGCAAACAGCGCGGTGCCTTCCCAAACTTTCTTGCGCGCGACCGAATTGTCCGGCTGCGCATCGATCGCCAGCAACATGCCCGGACAATCTGCCGTTTGTGGCACCCATTCGGCGAGTACCAAAATATGACCGTAAGGATCGGCGAAAATCGTTCCCGGCCAAAGCGTTTCACGACGCAGCGGAATAGGATAGAAATCGGCGGATTCGTCGTCAAGCCCGGTTCTCGCCGAGCCCGAATGTACCGTCTCGGTCAATTGACGGGTGAATTTTCTGAAACTGGCTTGTGAGCTTGCTCCGTGTATGAATTCTGTCACGATGGACGGGGAGCTGCATTTCGGCGGGACGTTAGTTGAGCCACGAGTGCAAGCGCGGTACGCAAACGGCAAACCGGTTTTCCAAGCGAAATAGGCGCGCAATGTATAGGGAAGATCGGCGCAGTCTGGTGTCAGTGGCAGGTTGGTATCTTCGTTTTGTCCGAGATAATTGTGCAAGAAATTGCGCTTGGCATTGTGTAATACCGGTTCCAACGAAGCAAAACTGAAATTTTCTTCCGCCGGTGCGCCGAACAATTCCTCAATCCATGCGGAATAAAACGCTTCGCTGGCAAGATCCCAGATTTGCAGTCTTTGCGCAATTGCCGGAGCGTCGACGATTACCTCCCGGCAAGCCGCCGGTTCGCTGCCGCTGCTCTTAACCAAAACACGGTAATTTCCCGGCGGTAAATTTTCCACTTCGGTAAGCAAGCTCCACGGCGGGCCGCCGCGCCGCCGGATGGATAGCGAAATCGCTTGGTCTTGATCGTCAAAGAGCGACAATTGCGCCGCTGGAGCGGCGGCGGATACGGCCATGATCTTAATCGTTCCGGTGCTTCGCGGATTGAGCGGTGAGACCCATATCCGCGTCTCGCCGCTTTGCTCGCAAATCGGTTGCGCAATTGCAGTCTCTGTAAGAAAACAACTTATCATCCAGTACAGGACAAGGCGTACGAATGAGTATCGGCGCAGCATGTATCAAGCCTCGGGAAAATACTGCCGTTCGATTTGAACAGCCAGCGCTTTTAACGCATTTGAAATCGTCACCGGATAAGCCGGAGCGCTTTCCAAGCCGGTCATTGCAGCGGGCAGGCGTTGATAGCCGGTGAGCGTTCGGCTGCGCAATGCATGCAACGATGGTTTGGGTTGCATGCGTCGACCGACGTGCATGAAAGGCTGAATCAGTGGTTCTCCCGGCTGCGGATCGCCCTGTTCCAACGCGATAGTGTCGGATTGCAAGCAATCGTTCGCGTCGTATTGTCGATGCACTTGTTTTCTGCTCGGCCACGTGGTTTTGCCTTCTGAGTGTTTGCGCTGCAGAATGCCTGCGTATTCTTGCAATTTATACGCGCGGTCCGACGTGGGCGTATCGATTGAAATATCCAGAGAGGTGCCGAAGCCATCTATCGGCACTTGCGCCCGATACTCTAGGAAATGTGCGATATAGCGATTCAGCACCGGTATGATGGCATTGCCATTAGAAACTGCAAGGCTGCAGCTGGGAAGGAAATCGTTTTGCGTATCGACGATCAACAGTGCATCGCCGCGTATTAACTGAATGCCCATGTCGACGGATCCTAACTATCGGAGCAAAAAGAATCTGATCCTATTCTTGCGCTATGTTGCTGTGCGTTTTTACGTCACCGCGCTGGCGGCGGGCATAATCCTCCAATTGCCGCTTGGCTGCGTCGAAAGCGTCGCGGAGAGCTACATAAACATCTTCGCCGGCGGCGCGATTGACGATCAATTCGCTACCGGGCACAGTCAGATCGATATGCACATCGAAAATACGTCCTTGATGCTGGTGTTTATGCGGTTGTTCGACCACAACCCGGCAGCTTGTCAAATGCGGGTAAAATTTTTCGAGTTTTTCCGCTTTTTCCCGGATGTGAGTTTCCAGCGCTTCGGAATGCGGCATATCCCGCATAGTAATCTGTAAATCGATTTGCATAATGTTTATCTCCTCGTTGTTATCAAGTGTGTTTCGGAAACGCTGATTTATTGGCTATACGAGCGAATCATTTCGTTGCGCGGCACTCGCTCCATCGCCTATCATGTCGATATGTCTCGGTTGCTGCGTTCCGTGCGCCCCGTGCCTCATCTCGTTCGCCGATTTAATCAGCGTTTCCTTAGCTTCCTAAGACACTAAGTTGTTTTCTCATCGCCTTGCAGGCTTGATGATGGATCTTCCGAGAAGGTGAGACTCCAAAGCGTTTGCGAGTACTTTTTTGTCATGAGAGCTCATCGTTATGCCCGTTTCCGATAAAGCGGCATCCAGTAGCTTTTGCATCGGCGTCGATCGCTTGGGTTGCGGTTGTATGATAGACGGACGCAGTGTGACAATTTCGGTGAGCACGGGAATGGCGCTTGATGAAGTGGTATGAAAACTAGCGTTTTCCGTGCGTCTTGCCGACACGATGGGATTCAATGATGCGCCCCGGTTCTTGTGCTTTCCGATCAGTTCATTGAATTTGTCGATGATCGCCGTGTCGTCGGAATCGGGGGGGAGGGTGTTTTCGCTCATAATCAATAACCGTCAATTTTCGGTCAGTTCGTTTGGGCATCCAATTGGTAATGCTGGATGTCGAGCCCTTCGTTTTTGTAGCAGCGGTAGCGCTCTCGCGCTGCCGATTTGTCTTCGTCCGTGACCCCGGCAATTTCGATGATTCGATCGAATTCATTGAAACAGGGCGGTAACTGGTGATGCAGGTTCAACAATACATTAAAAGGAGCGCCGGATTGAATTTGATTGCTCAAAATAACGGGGGTTTGTTGTACCAAGGATACGTCGTCATCGTTCCGGCAATGCGGAATAAAGCTGGTTACCGAGAATGTCCAGAGCAATTGATCGAATTGTTCGATCAGCGACGCATCGGGAGCATAGACGATGACGCGCAAACCTTGCTGTACCGCTTTGGCACACAAGCGGCAAGCAGTCATTAATTTATTGTCGGATCCCGAGTAAAAATTGATTTGGGTCATGCGTCTCTAATCGAAATCAGTCCGTAGATTTGGACTGATCGATCAAAAATTGTGTCAGCAGCGGCACCGGGCGGCCGGTCGATCCTTTTTCTTTGCCGGATTTCCATGCCGTGCCGGCAATGTCGAGGTGCGCCCAGCGGTATTTTTTGGTGAAGCGCGATAAAAAGCATGCCGCCGTAATGGTGCCGGCGGCGCGTCCACCAATGTTGGCGATGTCGGCAAAGTTGCTTCTTAATAGATCCTGATATTCATCCCACAACGGCAGTTGCCAGGCACGATCGCCCGTGTGCTCGCCAGCCGCTAACAGCGCTTGCGCCAGCTTGTCGTCATTGCTGAGCAATCCCGTGGTGAAGTTTCCAAGCGCAATTACGCAAGCGCCGGTCAGTGTCGCGATATCGATCACAACCTTCGGGTTATAGCGCTCCGCATAGGTTAATGCATCACACAGAATCAACCGTCCTTCCGCATCGGTATTCAAAACTTCGATGGTTTGTCCGGATAAACTGGTGACTACATCGCCGGGCTTGGTTGCTTTGCCGCTTGGCATATTTTCAGTGGCAGGAATGATTCCGACCACATTGACTGGTAACTTTATTTCAGCGACAGCTTGTAGTGTTCCCAAAACGCTGGCGGCTCCACTCATGTCGAATTTCATTTCATCCATTTCCGCCGCAGGTTTCAGCGAGATGCCGCCGGTATCGAAGGTGACTCCTTTACCGACCAGAACGATGGGATTGTCTTTTTTGCTGAGTCCATAATATTCCAAAACGATCAATTTGGCGGGTTGTTCGCTGCCTTGTGCCACGGATAGCAGGGAGCCCATACCCAGTTTCTCCATATCCTTTTCTTCCAAGACAGTGACCTTGAGTTTGTGGGACTTGGCTAGATCTTTAGCTTGTTTGGCGAGATAAGCGGGGGTGCAAATATTGGGTGCGAGATTACCCAAATCTTTGGTTAAGCACATGCCGTGCGCAATGGCCAATCCTCGCTGCAATGCTTCTTCGCATGCCACCGATTCAGCCCGATTGTCGAGGCATAGCGTGAGTTTCTTTAGATTGCTTATTTCGGTTTCGGGCTTGCTTTTTAATTGATCGAAACGGTATTGATGATTGGCGGCGGCAATGACCGTCTGTGAAACTTTCCATGCGTTGTCCCGTGTTTTAAGCGGGAAATCGGACAAGAATAGCATGGCATCGGTCACGGCCGTTTTTTGTAACGCGGCTAGGGTGGCGCCGATGGCGGCGAGAAATATTTTTTCCTTGAATTCTTGCTCTTTCCCCAAACCGATTAGCAGGATTCTTTTGAATAAAGTGCCGGGGATATTGTGCAGTAATAATGAAGTACTGGCTTTGCCGTCCATGTCGCCGGATGCAAGAATATTTTTGAGATGGCCTTGTGCGATCTTATCGAGCGCTTTGGCCGATTCCGTCATTTTTCTCGTTTCGAAAACCCCTACGACTGCACAGGCTCCGCGTTGTTTTTCCGGTGTTGCTACTTTTATTGCAAAATCCACGGTTAGATTCCTTTTCAAAATTTCTCGGGTAAATACCTATCGTCTTTTTTACGCTTAGCCGCTATCTTATTATTACTTCTGCGAGAATCAAACAGCTTTGTTCAAGATAACGAGAGATCTTTGCAAAATACATGCTTTATTTGAAGCGCCTTAAGTTCAATTTTTCGTGAGCAGTGTAACCGTATCATTACGGCGGCGCCGCCAAAATTCAGCACGCAACTTAAAGTTGACTAAATCAATCGGGTATTGTATAGTTGATTAAATCAATCGGGTATTTGCGCAAACACTTATTTTTAACAATCTCGCTCGATTTTTAAAAGGAGTTCATCATGAGATTAACGACCAAAGGCAGATTCGCGGTAACGGCGCTACTCGATCTTGCCTTGCAGCAAAGCAACCACCCCGTCACACTTGCCGACATCAGCCAGCGGCAAAAAATATCGCTGTCGTATTTGGAGCAGCTCTTCGCTAAACTGCGCCAATCCGAATTGGTCGATAGCGTGCGTGGCCCCGGCGGCGGTTATTGCTTAGCCAAGGATTTGGATCAAGTGTCGATCGCCGATATTATTTTAGCGGTTGACGAGCCGATTGACGCCACGCAGTGCGGTGGCAAGGAAAACTGCCATAACGACGGCAAGTGCATGACGCATGATTTGTGGGCGAAATTAAACGATTTGATTTTCGAATATCTCGGCGCCGTTACGCTCAAGGAATTGGTCGATCATCAAATCAACCAGAAAGATGATTCGATTGTGCCGCTGATCGATATGCGCGAAACGACCGTTGCATAAATTGAATTCCGGGAATTCAATCCTTTCGATTATAGTAATATCGCATTGCGTCAATTCGAACGAGTTGATCGAGTGGATGTCGAATAATGATCGATTTGCCCGCGAAACATCGATTCGCAATCGTCATTGGATATTATGTAATGAATAAAAATTGCAATAAGCTACGGTAATGCCAATCACTTTGACTGAGAATGCTGCAAAATATATACAGCAGCAATTTATAAAGCGCGGCAAAGGGCTGGCATTTAGAATTGGAATCAAGAAATCGGGTTGCTCTGGATTTGCTTATACGTTTGATTATGCCGATGAAATCAGTACGGACGATCAATTATTCGAATCCCACGAAACCAAAATTGTTGTTGATAAGCATAGCTTGCCTTACCTCGATGGCTCCAGAATCGATTTTATCAAGGAAGGTCTCAACAGCTCTTTCAAGTTTATCAATCCCAATATTGATAACACTTGCGGTTGCGGCGACAGTTTTAGCGTAAAAGAAACGACCAAGGCATAGTCTCATAGCAACCGCCGGAATCCGCACAGCGCCGGATTTTCGATTAGTTTCTTGAATTCCGATTAAATTATAAAAATATAAAGCAAAGGAAGAAACCAAATGAGCGCAGTATTGCAAAGTCTGGTTAATCAACCATACAAGCACGGCTTCGTCACCGATATCGAATCCGATGTTGCGCCCAAAGGGCTCAACGAGGATATTATCCGACTCATTTCCGCCAAAAAGGATGAGCCGGAATGGCTGCTGTCATTCCGGTTGAAAGCTTACCGGCACTGGCTGACGATGACGGAACCGCAATGGCAGAACGTGCATTATCCCAAGATCGATTTTCAGGATATCAGCTATTATTCAGCGCCGAAGCCGAAGAAAAAGCTGGCCAGCATGGATGAAGTCGATCCGGAATTGTTACGCACTTTTGAGAAACTGGGCGTGCCGATGCATGAGCGCGCCGCGCTTGCGGGGGTTGCCGTTGATGTCATTTTCGATAGCGTTTCTGTTACTACGACCTATAAACAAAAATTGGCTGAGGTCGGCATTATTTTCTGCTCGATCTCCGAAGCGGTGCATAATCATCCCGAATTGATTCAGAAATACCTGGGATCGGTGGTTCCGGTTGGCGACAACTACTTTGCCGCATTGAATTCCGCTGTTTTCACCGACGGTTCGTTTTGCTTCATCCCCAAAGGGGTGAAATGCCCGATGGATTTGTCCACCTATTTTCGCATCAATACGGAAGGATCCGGTCAATTCGAACGCACGCTGATCATTGCGGAAGAAGGTGCATCGGTTTCTTATCTGGAAGGCTGCACAGCGCCTCGATTCGACACCAATCAACTGCATGCCGCCGTGGTCGAATTGATTGCGCTGGACGATGCGGATATCAAGTATTCCACGGTACAGAACTGGTACGCCGGCGACGAAAATGGTGTCGGCGGTATTTTTAATTTTGTCACTAAGCGCGGCTTAGCAAAAGGCAAGAATTCACGCATTTCCTGGACACAAGTCGAAACCGGCTCGGCCATCACATGGAAATATCCATCCTGCATTTTGCGTGGCGACAACTCAGTCGGCGAATTTTATTCCGTAGCGGTCACAAATAATTATCAACAAGCCGATACTGGCACCAAAATGATCCATCTCGGTAAAAACACCCGCAGCACCATCGTTAGCAAAGGCATTTCCGCCGGGCATTCGAACAGTAGTTATCGCGGTTTGGTGCGCATTGCGCCGACTGCCGAAGGCGCGCGCAATTACTCGCAATGCGATTCGATGCTGATCGGCGATCAATGCGGTGCGCATACGTTTCCATATATTCAAGTCAACAATAACAGCGCAACCGTCGAGCATGAAGCTTCGACATCGAAAATCGGCGAAGATCAATTGTTTTACTTTGCACAGCGAGGAATAGGTTCGGAAGAAGCGGTTTCCATGATCATCAACGGTTTTTGCAAGGACGTATTTCAGCAATTGCCGATGGAGTTTGCCGTCGAAGCGACAAAACTGCTTAGCTTCAAGCTGGAAGGAAGCGTCGGATGATTGTTGAAAATAGCAAAACCATACTCTCCGTTCAGGGATTGCGTGCCAGCATCGACGGTATCGATATCCTTAAAGGCATCGACCTTACCGTTAAAAGCGGAGAGATTCATGCCATCATGGGACTCAATGGCTCCGGTAAAAGCACGTTTGCAAAAGTGCTCGCAGGTCATGCCGATTACGCAATAACCGGCGGATCGGTTCAATTCGAAGGTAAGAATCTGTTGGAACTGCCACCAGAGGAACGCGCGCGTGCCGGATTATTTCTTGCTTTTCAATATCCGATTGAGATTCCCGGCGTCGCCAACACACAATTTCTCCGCCTGGCTTATAACACCGTTCAAGCGCAGCGCGGTAAAGAAGAATTGGATCCGCTCGAATTCGACGATTTTGTGCGCGAGAAAATGAAATTGCTGGAAATGAAGTCGGATTTCCTGGATCGCAGCGTCAACGAAGGTTTTTCCGGCGGCGAGAAAAAGCGCAACGAAATTTTACAAATGGCTTTGCTCGAACCCAAATTAAGTATTCTGGACGAAATGGATTCGGGGTTGGACATAGATGCCTTGCGAATTGTCGCCAATGGCGTCAATCGGATTGCGAATAAAGATAATGCAATTATTCTGGTGACGCATTACCAACGCTTGCTGGATTACATCGTGCCCGATTATGTGCATGTCATGCAGGCAGGATGCATCGTTATGACTGGAGGCAAGGAACTGGCGCTCGAGTTGGAAACGCGCGGTTACGATTGGTTGCATGAAAACCGGCGTTCGCTATCCGGAGCGAGTGCATGAACGCAACCGCTCAGCTCGATTATCTCGCCTCTCTGCTCAAGTGCTGGCCCATTAAACAAACCGAAGCGCAAGCCTGGCTGAACCAACTGAGGATGCAGGCATTCGATTGTGTCGGCACGCAAAAACTGCCTACGCGGCGCGATGAAGAATGGCGTTTCACCGATATTTCATCGCTTGCGCCTTTAACTTACCAGCCGTCCCGTCCCGAATGCAATCTGCAGGCGCGCGATCTTGAACGTTGGTACTTGAAAGAAGCCAAGCATCGCCTGGTGTTTGTCGACGGGCATTATGTCGGGCATTTATCGACCGTCGCCGATCCATTGCAGTTGACTATCGGCAACTTGCCAGATTTTGTGTCGTCACATGCAGCGATTCTTGAATTCCAGCTAGGACGCCACGCAGCTTTCGACCGCAATATTTTCACCGCGCTCAACACGGCATTCCTGCGCGATGGTGCGGTGATATGCATACCCAAAAACACCGTTATCGCCGAACCAATCCATGTGTTGTTCGTTGCCACACAAAATGAAGTTACCAGCTATCCGCGTTGTTTATTGCTGGGAGAAGCGGGCAGCCAGGTTACGCTGATTGAAGATTATGTCGCGCTTTCGCAGTCGGCATACATTACCAATTCGGTTACTGAAATCGGTTTGGCCGCAAACGCGCATGCCAAGCATATTCGTATTCAGCGCGACAGTCCGCAAGCTTTTCATTTGGCAAGCTGCGCGGTATCGCAGGCGCACGCCAGCCATTACCAATCAGTCAGCATTTCCTTGGGATCGCAAATATCCCGATATAACCTCGATGTCAAATTGGCGGACGAAGCGGCAGAATGCGACATTGACGGCCTGACGCTGATCGCGGATCGCCAATTGGCGGATACGCATACCTGTATCGATCATGCCAAACCGAACGGAACCAGCCGTCAGCAGCATAAATGTATCGTCGATGGCTCGGCGCATGCGGTATTCAATGGCAAAATCGTCGTCCATCCTCATGCGCAACGCACCAACTCATCGCAATCCAGCCGTAATTTGCTGTTGAGCAAAACAGCGCAAGTGGATACCAAGCCGCAATTGGAAATTTTCGCGGACGATGTCAAATGCGCGCATGGAGCTACAGTCGGCCAATTGGATCGCGAAGAGATCTTTTACCTGGAAAGCCGAGGTTTATCCGAAGTTGTTGCGCGCAACTTGCTGACGTACGCCTTCGCTGCGGAAATTCTGAGCCGTATTCCTATCGTATCGCTGAAGCGGCAATTGGAGCAAACGGTACTTTCACGGACACGGAGCAATCCATCATGAACGCAACCGGTTTTTCTCCGAAATCCGCAACGACCGATGATATCGATTGGGAAAAAATCCGCACCGACTTTCCGATTCTGAAACTCAAAATAGACGGCAAGCCGTTGGTCTATTTCGACAATGCCGCTTCCAGCCAAATGCCGCAGCAGATTATCGATCGCTTAGTGCGTTATCAAACCGCCGAGCACGCCAACATCAATCGCGCCGTCCATTATTTGTCCGAAATCGCCACGATGGAATTTCACCGTGCGCGTTGCAAACTGCAGCAATTCGTCAACGCCGAAGAAGACCGGGAAATCATTTTTACCAGCGGCACCACCGATGCGATCAATCTGGTGATGCACGGTTACGGGCGCAAATTCATCAAGGCGGGCGATGAAATCATCCTGACGACGCTGGAACACCATTCCAACATTGTGCCGTGGCAAATGCTCGCCAGCGAAAAAGGCGCAAAAATCCGTGTCGTTCCGATCAACGACAAAGGCGAACTGGAAATCGACGAATACGAGAAACTGTTCAACGAACGCACCAAGTTCGTCGGTTTGATCCATGTCTCAAATGCGCTCGGCACCATCAATCCGATCAAGCGCATGATCGATTTTGCGCACCAATACAGCGTGCCCGTGCTGATCGACGGCGCGCAAGCCGCGCCGCACCTGACAATCGACGTGCAGGCGCTGGATTGCGATTTTTATGTGTTCTCGGCACACAAGCTGTGCGGCCCCACCGGCGTCGGTATGCTCTACGGTAAAGCGACTTTGCTCGAAGCCATGCAGCCTTTCAAAGGTGGCGGCGACATGATTGCATCCGTTACCTTCGAGAAAACGATTTATAACACCATTCCGCACAAATTCGAGGCCGGAACGCCACCCATCGCCGCTGCGATCGGTTTCGGTGCGGCTATCGATTATCTGACGGCTATCGGTATTGAACGCATTGCTGCGTATGAGAACACATTGCTCGATTATGCAACTGCATGCTTGAATGAAATTCCTGGGGTAAAAATTATCGGAACCGCTGCGGAAAAAACTGCTGTCATTTCGTTTACTATCGACGGCATTCATCCGCATGACATCGGGACTATACTCAATCAGGACGGCATCGCGGTTCGCACCGGACATCACTGTGCGCAACCCGTCATGCAACGCTTTAATATCCCGGCCACTTCCCGCGCTTCGTTTGCTTTCTATAATAAGAAATCCGAAGTCGACACGCTGGTGGCCGGTATTAAAACCGTACAAAAGGTTTTTTTATAATGCACACCAATTCACTGTATCAGGAAGTGATTCTCGATCATAACCGCAAGCCGCGTAACTATGGCAAGCTGGAACACGCCAGTCATCGTGCGACCGGCCATAATCCGTTGTGCGGCGATCGCTTGAATATCTCGTTGCAACTGAATGAGCGCGATCAGATCGATGCCATCGCCTTTGAGGGTGAATCCTGTGCCATTTGCAAAGCCTCCGCCTCCATGATGACCGCCGCCGTCAAAGGAAAATCCCGTTTGGATGCTGAAACCTTGATTCACGAGTTTCGCGAATTGGTGACCGGAAAACTGGATGCCGATAACCCGCATCATTTGGGTCGATTGACCGTTTTTTCCGGCATACGCGATTTACCGACGCGCGTCAAATGCGCCATTTTGCCGTGGCATACCTTGCACGCCGCGCTCAACTCGCTTGAAAACGCATCGACCGAAGCCGATCATGATCCCGCATCGACCGTTTCCAGCAATACATAGTCATTGAATGCGGCACACACACAAAAATAAAAGCCCGCACCGACGACGATCATCGTGAAATTCAGAATTTACCGTCAACATGCCCAAAATTGCCGACATTGAAGGAACACCGAATAAAAACGCTTTGAAGTTTATCCTCAAAGAACCATTGACCTGGGGAATAGCGTGTTCTTACGACAATGCCGAAGCCGCCAAGGATGACCCGCTGGCTGCTGCATTATTCGATATCGACCATGTCACCAATGTTTTCTATATCGACCATTGGATCACCGTCACCCAGGATGGGGAAGCCAATTGGCAAGACCTGGCGCGCGAAATCGCCGATCCCATCCGTGCGGCACCGGCAGCAACGGCGCAATCTGCGCAAGTCGTTGCGACCGCCAACGAAACGCTCGCTCACTTGAGCCCGGAAGATCAATTGCGCTTGGAAAGGATCAATATCCTGCTGGACGAAGAAGTGCGGCCTTACTTACAGCACGACGGCGGCGATTTGCATATTCTGGCACTTGAAGGCAATATCTTGCGCATTCATTATCAAGGCGCATGCGGCACATGTCCCAGCTCCATCTCGGGCACATTGCGGGGTATCGAGAATATGCTGAAGAGCATTGAACCGGATATACAGGTTATTGCCAGTTGATCGCAACCCCGCAATAACCAACGCCCTTCGAAGTTTGAGGAAACGCTGATTCATTCGGCGAAGGAGATGAAGCACGAGGCGCACGGAATGCAGCAACCCTGACATATCAACGAGATAGGCGAGGGAGCGAGTACCGCGCATTGATGCGATTCGCTCGTGCAGCCAATTAATCAGCGTTTCCTTTAGTCTATTTTCTGGATAGGTTGGTGTATATTACAAAAATATATTTTCGTCATCGC
>JALRCN010000153.1 GCA_023257295.1 Nitrosomonas sp.
CGCCGTATCCAGCTTGCTCGTTTCATTAACTTCTACAATACCGTCAAACCTCATAAGGGTTTGAATAATGCTACTCCTTATGAAATACTCAACGCTTATTTTAATCAACCTCTCTGTAAACAACCCTGAGATTTCTTACATTTAAAACTATCTCAAGTTCTTAAACGCAAAAATCCCTACCTCTTCAGGGCAAAAAATGTGCTTACCGCCGAGCAAATAATCAAAGGGCTCGTGGATGCGCATATTTCATCTAACGAAGAAACTATTTTCGGTGACTGGCTGGAAGGTTTGGCCATTTTTATTAATGGTAAAGTCTACGACGGACGAAAATCCGGCATAACTGGTATCGATCTTGAATTTGATCGCGACGACTCAAGAAACATTGTAACAATCAAGTCTGGCCCTAATTGGGGCAATAGCTCGCAAATTGCAAAAATGGTTGCGGATTTTAAGACAGCCAAGAAAACATTGCGGACAAGCAATTCGCAATTGAATATTGTAGCGGTGAATGGTTGCTGTTACGGGAAGGATAGCGAGCCGGATAAGGGCGATTATTACAAATTTTGCGGTCAGCGATTTTGGAAGTTTATCTCTGGAAACGATCACCTATTTACAGAAATTATCGATCCTCTGGGATATAACGCGAAAGAAAGAAATGACGATTTCATTAAATCGTACGCGCAAATGATTAACAAATTCACCAGAGATTTTTCGAATGATTTCTGCAAAACCAATGGGGAAATCGACTGGGATAAATTGGTTCGTTTTAACTCGGCAATTCAATGATTTTTATGAGGATTTATATATGTATCGTTTCCTGCTGACAGTCCTATTCTTATTCGTTTCACCGTTTTTATCGGCCAGCGATTTGGGTACATCGACCAATGTTGGACAACCCGGATTTTACGGTCAAATTAATCTTGGCAATCATTATCCGTCGCCGCGCTTGATCTATCCCGATCCTGTCGTGGCAATGCCGCAAACTGTTCCGGTGCCGCAGCAACCCATTTATCTTCATGTCCCGCCCGGGCATGCCAAGAAATGGGGCAAGCATTGCCATCGCTATAATGCTTGTCATTCACCCGCTTATTTTGTGCAACAGGATTGGTACAACGATGTCTACGTGCCGCAATACGCCAATCAGCACCGCCATCCAGATGCGTCCCCCGATTCGTACCGGCGGCTTGACGATTCAGGTCATACGGATGATGATCGGCGTAAGCAATCGCGCCGCAATATGCAGCGCGGCGATCACGACCAGTTTGACGATGGGGAGGATGATCAACGGGGGCGCGGCAAGGGCAAGCGCCGTGACAGGGATGATGATGGCGGCCAAAACAAACGGGATCATGAGCGCGGCAACCGGCGCGATTGATCGGTGAAGTAGAGGAAGGCTGAACTGAATAGCGCTAAGGTTTATATGAGCGAAGATCGTTTATGCCGCTATACGATCACAATCAAGTAAGGCAGGATGAATTTCCCATTTTCATTCTGAGTCTGGCAATATCTTTGATTTGGATGCGCTTATTGTCAACGGTAATAATGTTTTCATCTTGCATCTTTGAGAAAGCGCGGCTTACCGTTTCCAGCTTGAGTCCGAGATAGCTGCCGATTTCTTCGCGCGTCATGCGCAGATTGAATTCGTATTCCGAATAGCCGCGCATCAAAAAGCGGCGCGACAGATTCAACAAAAAGATTGCTAGGCGTTCCTCAGCCTTCATGCTGCCTAATAGCAGCATCACACCATGATCGCGTACAATTTCTCGACTCATGATTTTATGGAAATGATGCATCAGCGATGGGATGGTGCGGCTGATTTCTTCCAGTTTAACAAAAGGAATTTCGCAGACTTCGCTATCCTCGAGCGCAATCGCATCGCAGGTATGGATTTCCGTACTGATGGCGTCTAATCCGAGCAATTCTCCGGTCATGTGGAATCCGGTGACTTGTTGCCGTCCGTCTTCCTCGAGCACGCAAGTTTTTAGAAATCCGCTACGAACCGCATACAGCGATTGAAATTTCGAGCCGGTGCGGTGCAAATATCCGCCGCGCTGAATTTTGCGCTTATAGCTGACCACGTCTCCCAGCACTTCGATCTCGCGATCGTTTAAACCAACCGGTAAGCAGAGTTCGCGCAAGCTGCAGGTCGCACAACTGGATTTTATGTGTGATAAATCAATCTGATGTTGTGATGAGGTGTTTTGTAACAAAATATTCCGACCGAAGAGGATTATATTTAGACGCTTTGATTGATCTGAATCAAAACGAATATCCCAAGCCAACGCCATAATTTTACGCCATTACATGCGTAAGTAGATATTATTTTTTAACCGGCGATGCTAAAAGGTTGATGGCAGCAATCGATGCAACGACCTTCCTACAGCGAGAACCGCAGTGTATTCTTCACATTCTTCCAGTTTGTTTGGGATCGATCTTCAGCTTATCCGTCGTTTTGGCGATTACGCTGCAGATTATCGGCTATATCCCGAATCCGACTATTTTGTTGAAGCATTTGATGTTCATGCTTACTTGGCTTGGCTAGATAACCGAAAGTCGGGGTATTTTCGGCGCCCGTTATCGTTATACGTGCATATTCCTTTTTGTCATGCACTTTGTTCCTATTGTAATTTTCATCAAATCGTCGCACACGATGCAAATAGCATTGATACGTACCTGCATTATTTATTGCACGAGATTAAATTGCAGGGTCAATTGTTCAAAGACGATCCGAAAGTTGAGCAAGTCTATTTTGGCGGTGGCACACCCACTTATCTGGATGATGTGCAACTGAGCAAAATCATTACAGGCATTCAGCAAAATTTTAACTTGGTCAACGGGGGTGAATTTTGTATCGAGGTCGATCCGAGGCAATTTCAGCTCCGTTCGATGCGGGCGCTGCGCGATATGGGATTTAGTTGTGCCATCATCGGCGTCCAGGATTTCGACCGGCAAGTGCAACAATCGATACAACGTTTGCAATCGGCGGAGATGACGCTGCATGCAATTCAGAGCGCACAGCAAGCGGGGTTTCAATCGATTCGGATCGAATTGAATTATGGTTTGCCGAAGCAGGATTTGCAGAAATTTACATATACTTTGGAGCAAATCATTGCGGTTAATCCGAATCGAATCAAGCTGCGCAATTACCGGCATCTGCCGGAAAAATTCAAGTCGCAGAGAAGCATCGATCCGACGGACTTGCCAAACGAGAGCGTCAATTTCGAGATGCGATTACTGGCAATCGTTCGTTTGACGGAGGCAGGATATACGCATATCGGTATGAATCTTTTCGCCAAACTCGACGATTCTTTGGTGCATGCGCAGCGCCAGGGTCGGCTGCATTACGGTTTACAGGGTTATTCGATTTATCCGGACTGCGATCATGTCGCACTCGGACTCTCCGGAATCGGCAGCATAGGCCCGACTCTCAATCAGAATTACTGCGATATTTCGCAATATTATGAGAAATTGGAGCAAAACACACTTCCCATCATGCGAGGCTTGGAACTCAATGCGGACGATCTGATCAGGCGTTCCGTCATGCATGCATTGATTTGCCATTCCGTCATATCGCACGAATCCGTCGAGGCTTTCTTTCCCATCGACTTCAAACAATATTTCGCCACCGAATTAGCCGAACTGCGGTCTTATGAGCGAGCAGGGCTGATTATCCTCGATCGCGACGAAATTGCGGTCACCCCGTCGGGACAATTGCTGATCAATAGTATTTGCAAGGTTTTCGATAAATATCTGCGTGCGCGGCAGCAGCGCAAGAATCGATTGCCGCTGATATAAATGATGCGGCTTCGGGTTCAACAGAGAATCGGGTAGAATTGATACCTTGAACAACACTTGATAGCGGAAATAAATCGCGCTCGTTAAAAAAAGTTTATCCGCTCAAAGCAAAATTTGCATTGACCTGATACTGCTAATTGCGTTATTTTTGTCCGCCTTTCAAAAATAATGCCCGACACTCCTGATATTTTCGTATTGTCCTTGTTTTATGACCAAATCGACTAAAAATGCTGCGGCGTTATCGTCTCAACCTGAGAGCTTCGAGGCGGCATCGGCGGAGCTGGAAAAAATTGTGACGGCCATAGAAGCAGGACAAATGTCATTGGAAGCATCGCTCTCAGCATATCAACGCGGGGCCGAGTTATTGCAATATTGCCAAAGCAAATTGCAAAATGCGCAGCAGCAAGTGCGTATACTTGAAGCTGGTATGTTAAAAAACTTTTCGCAATCCGACAGCAATGAGCGCTGATTTTCAAAACTGGGCCGGCAATTGCCAGGCACGCATCGAAACTTTCTTGGATTCGAGATTGCCCGCCACGGATTGTGTGCCTGTCAGGCTGCACAAAGCAATGCGTTATTCCGTGCTGGGGGGCGGCAAGCGGGTGCGTCCGCTATTATCCTTCGCTGCCGGTGAGCTTGCCGGTGCGGATGTAGGGCGCGTAACCGTTGCGGCTGCAGCAGTAGAGCTGATACACGCTTATTCTTTGGTTCATGACGATTTGCCGTGCATGGACGATGATATTTTGCGGCGCGGCAAGCCTACCTGCCATATCGAGTTTGACGAAGCCACCGCATTGTTGACCGGGGATAGTTTGCAAACGCTGGCGTTCGAGTTGCTGGCGGAAAACCGTTTATCCGATTCGGCAGAAACACAGCTAACCATGATCGCGCAACTGGCGCTGGCATCGGGGTCGCGCGGCATGGCGGGCGGTCAGGCTTTCGATCTCGATAGCGTCGGCAAAACCCTGGCGCTGCCGGAACTGGAGTTTATGCATATTCATAAGACCGGTGCATTGATTCGTGCCGCCGTTATGCTTGGTGCGCGTTGCAGCAGCCGCCTGAATGAAGCGCAATTGGGCAAGTTGGATCATTTTGCCAAATGCGTCGGTTTGGCATTTCAGGTGGTGGACGATTTGCTGGATACGGAAGCGACCACAGCCACGCTGGGCAAAACTGCCGGTAAAGATGCCGAAAACAATAAACCGACTTACGTCAGCATTCTCGGTATCGGCCAGGCGCGGGAGTTGGCGGAGAAACTGCAGTACGATGCCGACAGGGCGCTGGACGATTTTGGCGAAACAGCATTCAGATTGCGTCAAGTAACCGAGTTTATAATTAAGCGTAAATTCTAGGTATCATTTCTATTATTTTTATTTTCAGGCCCTGAATGTATCCACTGTTAGATACCATTAATTCCCCGTCCCAGTTGCGTGAATTGGATCAAAAGAAATTACCGCAGTTTGCCAAGGAACTGCGCAGTTTTTTGATCGAATCGGTAGCAAAGACTGGCGGACACTTATCTTCCAATCTGGGAACGGTTGAATTAACCATCGCGCTGCACTATGTATTTAATACGCCAAACGATCAATTGGTGTGGGATGTGGGGCATCAAACTTATGCGCATAAAATTCTGACCGGCCGACGCGAAGGGATGAGTAAATTGCGCATGCAAGGCGGTATCGCCGGTTTCCCGCGCCGCGATGAGAGCGAATACGATGCATTCGGTACTGCGCATTCCAGCACATCGATCAGTGCCGCATTGGGAATGGCGATCGCCGCTCGTTTAAACAATACGGACAAGCGCGCGATTGCCATCATCGGCGACGGTGCGATGAGCGCCGGGATGGCGTTCGAAGCGCTGAACAACGCCGGTGTCATGGACGCCAATTTATTGGTTATCCTGAATGATAACGACATGTCGATTTCGCCGCCGGTCGGAGCGTTAAATAATTATTTGGCCAAATTGATGTCTGGGCGTTTTTACGCGACGGCCAGGCGTGCCGGTGAGAAAGTGCTCGGTGTCGTGCCGCCCGTTTTGGAATTGGCCAAACGCGCAGAAGAGCATGTCAAAGGCATGGTTACGCCCGGAACCTTATTTGAAGAATTCGGATTCAATTATATCGGCCCTATCGACGGTCACGACCTCGATGTTTTGATCACGACCCTGAAAAACATCAAACAATTGGATGGACCACAGTTCTTGCATGTGGTAACCCGGAAAGGAGCCGGTTACAAAATGGCTGAGGAAGATCCCATTTTGTATCATGGCGTTGGTAAATTCGATCCAAAGAAAGGCATTGTTTCCAAGCCATCGGGAAAACCGGCGTATACACAAATATTCGGTGATTGGCTATGCGACATGGCGGCGTTGGATTCCCGCTTGATCGGCGTTACTCCGGCGATGCGCGAAGGATCGGGTTTGGTTCGTTTCTCGCAGGAATACCCCGAGCGGTATTTCGATGTCGGCATTGCCGAACAACATGCGGTTACATTTGCCGCTGGTGCTGCGTGCGAAGGTTTGAAACCGGTGGTGGCGATTTATTCCACTTTCTTGCAGCGTGCCTACGATCAATTGATTCACGATGTCGCGATACAGAATTTACCGGTGGTTTTTGCCATCGACCGGGCGGGATTAGTCGGAGCGGATGGCCCGACGCATGCAGGCAGCTTCGATTTATCATACTTGCGCTGCATTCCCAATATGACGATCATGGCGCCATCCGATGAAAACGAATGCCGGCAAATGCTCTACACCGCTTTCAAGCTGGATACGCCGTCTGCGGTTCGTTATCCAAGGGGAACCGGACCGGGTGTTGCCGTTCAAAAAGTCATGCAGGCATTGCCGGTCGGTCGCGGAGAAATGCGGCGCCAGGGCGAGAAGATTGCACTTCTGGCTTTTGGCAGTATGCTGCAACCTTGTTTGCAAGCGGCGGAAGAATTGAATGCAACAGTCGCTAACATGCGTTTTATTAAGCCGTTGGATGACGACTTGGTGGCATCGCTTGCCGCCAGTCATGACTTACTGGTGACTGTGGAAGAAAATACCGTGATGGGTGGCGCTGGCGGTGCGGTGACGGAATCGCTGAGCAGTCAGCGTATAGTCGTTAAAGTGTTGCAGCTTGGGCTGCCGGATGTTTTTATCGAACAAGGCGATCATGCGCAAATGTTGTCGGATTGCGGGTTGGATAAAACCGGGATTATCAAATCAGTGCGGTCGATATTTCCTGAATGACAGGGTAGGAATCAATTGGTTAAGAACCATGCTGTTATCGGGTATACGCTTCCGTAAGGGAGAGGAATGTGAACAAACAAATAGATTTTCCAATTGCCGATGTGCAGAGTTCGCCCGATACGCGGCGCATCGCCATTGACCGGGTAGGCATCAAAGCGATTCGACATCCGGTGATTGTGGCCGACAAAAGCGATGGCGTGCAGCATACGATCGCGGTTTTTAACATGTACGTGAATTTGCCGCATAATTTCAAAGGCACGCATATGTCCCGTTTTGTCGAGATACTGAACAGCCACGAACGGGAAATTTCGGTGGAATCGTTCCAAACCATTTTGCGCGAAATGACCGCAAAGCTGGAAACCGATTCGGGTCATATCGAAATGACCTTTCCTTACTTTATCAATAAGTCCGCACCTGTTTCGCAGGTCAGGAGTTTGCTGGATTATGAAGTCACATTCATCGGTGAAATCAAAAATGGCGAGTATTTTTTCACGATGAAAGTCCTGGTTCCGGTAACGAGCTTGTGTCCTTGTTCAAAGAAAATTTCCGATTACGGCGCGCATAACCAGCGTTCGCATGTCACCATTTCCGTGCGCACCAATAGCTTCGTGTGGATAGAAGACATTATCCGCATTGCCGAAACGAATGCATCCTGTGAATTGTATGGATTGTTGAAGCGGCCGGATGAGAAATACGTCACCGAGAAAGCCTATGATAATCCCAAGTTCGTTGAGGACATTGTCAGGGATATTGCGGAAGTGCTCAATCGCGATGATCGCATTGATGCCTATGTGGTCGAATCGGAAAATTTCGAATCGATACACAATCACTCCGCGTATGCATTGATCGAAAACGAGAAGAAAGCAAGACCGACCAAGAACGGATAAAGCCTTTTTGCTTTAGGAAACGCTGATTAATTGGCTGTACAAGCGAATCACTTCGTTGCGCGGTACTCGCTGCCTCGCCTATCGCGTTGATATGTCTCGCGCTGCGTTCCGTGCGCTTTGTGCTTCATCTCGTTCGCCGAATTAATCAGTATTTCCCTAAAGTTTATTCAATCAATCGGCTCCGCCATGATAAATTATCGGCATTCTGAATTTTTTTACGTTTAATTGCA
>JALRCN010000158.1 GCA_023257295.1 Nitrosomonas sp.
ATGCCCGTCAATATTCCTCCCCTTTCCCCTGAACATTTGTTGCCCGTTGCGGGCGTAACCTTTGGTATTGCCGAAGCCGGGATCAAAAAGGCGAATCGCAAGGATTTGCTGGTGATGGTGCTGGATGAAGGTGCGAAAGTGGCCGGTGTGTTTACGCAGAACCGGTTTTGCGCCGCACCGGTCATCGTGGCAAAGCAGCATTTGACACAATCGGTGCGCGCGCTGGTGGTGAATACCGGCAATGCCAATGCGGGAACCGGTGAGGCGGGTATTGCCGATGCGCAGATGACTTGCGCGGCGTTAGCAAAATTGCTTGGCATTGCGCCGCAGCAGGTGTTGCCGTTTTCCACCGGCGTGATCATGGAACCGTTGCCGGTCGATCGCATCATCCAAGGATTACCCGCCGCGCTGGCCAATGGCAAAACGAATAATTGGTTCGATGCCGCGCATGCAATCATGACCACCGACATCGTGCCGAAAGCGGCGTCGAAGCAAGTGCAAATCAAAGGAAAAATCGTGACGATCACCGGCATTGCCAAAGGTTCCGGCATGATTCGCCCGAATATGGCGACTATGCTGGGATACGTCGCAACCGATGCGTCGATCAGTCAACCGATGCTGCAAAAACTGGTGCAGCATGCGGCGGATCGCTCATTCAACCGCATCACGGTGGATGGCGACACCTCGACCAACGATGCGTTTATCGTCATCGCCACCGGCAAGGCAGGCAACCAAGAAATTTATAATCCGCACACCGAAGAATATTGCTTGCTGCAGGATGCAATCACCGAAGTTGCCGCCGAACTCGCGAAAATGATCGTGCGCGACGGCGAAGGTGCAACAAAATTCATCACCGTGCAAATCGAAGACGGCAAAGACCAAGACGAATGCGCTAAAGTAGCTTACGCGATCGCACATTCACCGCTGGTCAAAACCGCTTTCTTCGCTTCCGATCCAAACCTTGGGCGGATTTTGGCAGCGATCGGCTACGCCGGTGTCGATGATCTGAATGTTGACGCTATCCAACTGTATCTCGATGATGTGCTGGTCGCGGAAAAAGGCGGGCGGGCTGCGAATTACCGCGAAGAAGACGGTCAGCGCGTGATGAATCAGGCTGAGATCACCATCCGCGTCGTGCTCAATCGCGGCGCGGCTACCACCACGGTGTGGACTTGCGATTTTTCGTACGATTATGTGAAGATTAATGCGAGTTATCGCAGCTAACGGTGCTTGATAAATCTGATGAGCGATTGGGATAAATTAATTAAACGAGCCAATAAGCTGCTGGGTCGCGTTGAGCAATTCTTGCCGGTGACCCAGCCGGAGCCGGATTGGCAAGCATCGTCGGCTTTTTGCTGGCGCAAGCAAGGAAATTCCGGGTTTATTCAGCCGGTAGTGCATCCGCACCGGATTACGCTGGAAGCGCTGTGCGGGATTGACGAGCAGAAGCGGCGCATCGAGCAAAATACGCGGCAATTTGTGCAAGGATTTTCGGCGAATAATGTATTGTTGACCGGAGCGCGCGGGACGGGGAAATCGTCGCTGATTAAAGCGCTGTTGAATAAATATGCGCAGGATGGCTTGCGTTTGATCGAGGTGGAGAAGCATCATCTCGTCGATTTGCACGACATCGTAGACAAGATTTATCAGCGACCGGAGCGGTTTATTTTGTTTTGCGACGATTTGTCGTTCGAAACCGATGAGGCGGGGTACAAGGCGCTCAAAGTGGTACTCGACGGTTCGATTGCCACGGTTTCCGATAATGTGCTGATTTACGCGACTTCGAATCGGCGTCATATGGTGCCGGAATTCATGCGCGACAATCTCGACACAAAGCATATCGGCGAGGAGGTGCATCCGAGCGAAGCGATTGAGGAGAAGATTTCGTTGTCGGAGCGTTTCGGTTTATGGGTATCGTTTTATCCGTTCGATCAGGATCGGTATCTGGAAATCGTGCGCCATTGGCTGGCTTATTTTGGTATCGGGAAAATGACTGCGCAGATGCGAACCGAAGCGTTGCAATGGGCGATTGAACGCGGTTCGCGCAGTGGGCGCGTGGCGTGGCAGTTTGCGCGCGATCTGGCGGGGCGGCAAAAATCGGCTCCAAGTAATCCGTGAATGCTTCGGTAGTACCAAACCAGAAACCTGCTGCGGTTGTTGAAGTCGTTGCTGCGGTGATTTTGCGCCCGGATGGGCAGTTTTTGTTGACGCAGCGGCCTGATGGAAAAGTCTATTCCGGATATTGGGAGTTTCCTGGCGGTAAAGTTGAGCCCAACGAATCGTTGCTGCATGCATTGGAACGCGAATTATGGGAAGAATTGGGGATTCACGTTCGTCAGGCGCATCCTTGGATCACGCGGGTTTTTATTTATTCCCATGCTACCGTGCGCTTGCATTTTTTTCGCGTGGTGGAATGGGAGGGCGATCTTGTACCACGGGAGCAACAAGGCGTGAGCTGGCAATGGCCGCACCGGGTGGACGTGTCGCCGGTACTGCCCGCCAACGGCCCTATTTTGCAGTCATTATTGCTGCCGCCGGTTTATGCGATTACTCGAACCAGCGAAATCGGCATTGAAGCCGCATTAATGCAGATCGACCAGGCATTGCAGAGTGGCGTGCGTTTGCTGCAAATCCGCGAAAAACAAATGGACGGGGAAATGTTGCGGCTATTTGCAGAAAATGTGGTGGCGCTTGCGCGTAATTACCAGGCCAAAGTGCTGATTAACGGCGATGTGGAATTGGCGCGTGAAGTCGGTGCGGATGGTGTGCATTTTACGTCAGCGCAATTGTTGGCGTTTTCGTCGCTACCTGAAGCGGGTTTTTCGTTGTACGGCGCATCTTGCCATAATGCCGAAGAGCTCTATGCAGCGGAGCAGCTTGGGGTTGGTTTTGTTGTCTTGGGGCCCGTTCAGTCGACATTGACGCATCCTGGAATTGCTCCTTTAGGATGGAGGCGGTTTGCCGCGTTGATTCGCGATTATCCGCTGCCGGTTTATGCATTGGGCGGGTTGAATGCTTACGATTTGCCGGTGGCGCAGGAAATGGGGGCGCAGGGTATCGCAATGATGCGCGGCATTGCGCAAAGGCTGTGAGTTCTCTCGTTTCTCGATTGCTGTCCGGTATGCCGGCCGCAATTTTTGCGATCCCATTTTTATCGAATGGGATCGGTAAAAATAACCACCCGATTTCTGCCGCTTGCTTTAGCTTCGTATAATGCTTTATCCGCCCTGTCGAGCAGGGTCGCGCAAATAAAATCGGCATCGTGTTGCTGCGCGGTTAACATCCCCCTGAGACTGGCCATGCCGATGGATACCGTCGCTTGAAGTTGTTTGTCGTGCAGAATAATTTTGGAAGAATAGGTCGCTTGCCTCAATCGCTCGGCAATTTCCTGTGCGGCGTGCAGGGTCGTCGATTGCAGCGCAACGACGAATTCCTCGCCGCCATAGCGGGCGACGATGTCGCAAGATCTGACTTGTTCTTTGATAAGACTGACTATATGTCTTAACACCAAATCGCCCGTTTGATGACCGTAGTTGTCATTGATTTTCTTGAAGTGATCAACATCGAGAAACATGCAAATCAGATCGTCGTCCCGGCGTGTGCATCGGGCGATTTCATCTTTAAGGCGCAAATCGAAATAGCGGCGGTTATACGCTTGCGTCAGTACGTCTTGATAACTGACTTCTTTGATTCTTTGCTGGTTGAGACAATTTTCGATTGCGACGGCGGTCATGGCCGAGAGCTTTTGTAGGAAAAGCGTGCCGATGCCCTCCTGGTAACGATAAGGATCGTGACTTAACAGCATCAGAGCACCGATGATTCGATCGCTGCGCAGCAATGGCAAGAAGGCGGCGCTTTTGATCCGATCCTGGGTTTTTAAGTTGGCGATCATCCAATGGTATTTTCTGAGTGCTTCGGTACCTAGTATTGGCTTATGCGTTAGCGATTGAATGATTTCTGGATCTTTTGATGTATCGAGAATCAATAGCCTGTTTTCGGAATCTAGTCGAGCTTTTTCATTACGATCAAGAAATAAGCGCTCTACATCTTTTTGGTGATCGATCAGGCATAAAACCGCATCCAAAAGCTGAAAACGGGCTACGATTTGGGAGAGCAGCAAGTCATGCAATTGTTCCGGTGTGCTGGCACCGATGATTTCAAAACCGAAGGTCTCGTAGAGTTCTTGTTTTTTTTCGTTGTCTCTGGCCTGCTTAAGGATCTGATTAAGCTTGCGCTGCAGCTCTCGATTCTTCTCGTGAACTGACTCATCCATCATTCACGCTCAATATTGTTTTGGGTTTCAAAATCGATTTCGATGTTAGTGTCTGGAATTCGGTAAGATTCCTGCGCCCATTGCGACAAATCGGCTGTTTTGCACCGCTCTGAGCAAAAAGGCCGGTATCGATTGTTTATTTCCCAGACGGCGTTAGCGCCGCACTGGGGGCAAGTAACAATACGCTGTAACATAACCTGTGTCTCTATAAAGTTGTTTTGCGGCAAAAATATCGCTGTTTGGGCAATAAACAACCGAAATATTGCAAGATCAAGTGATAGTAAATCAAGATATTGGATAATTTGCTTTGGGCTGTCAACTTTGTGTTTTCTGAATTTTTACAAAAAATTGACAGTATTTGGCCTAAACTTCGCCTTTCCGTATTCACCCAAAGGTTTGCATTCTGGCTACACGACAACAGCTTTCGGATTTTTTAATTGAAACCGAGAGGCGCGCCTTTAAACAGGCTTTCTTTGCAGTCCACGACGAGCATATTGCATTGGATATCGTGCAAGATGCTATGATGAAGCTCACGGCGAAATATGCATCAAAGCCGATCGAAGAATTACCGCTTTTATTTCAACGCATTTTGCAAAATACCATCCGCGATTATTATCGGCGGCAAAAAATTCGATCGCTATGGACTTCGTTGTTTTCCTCGTTTGCGCCGAATGATCAGGACAAAAATCCGGAAGATTTCGATGTACTGGAAACGCTGCACGTAGTGCAGGAATCCAACGCGCCTGATACGCAACTTGAGAGAGCGCAGTTAATGGCTTTGATTGAAAAATCGATAGAAATACTGCCGCCGCGTCAACGCGAAGCATTCTTGTTGCGTTACTGGGAGGAGATGAGTTTAGCGGAGACTGCAGAAATTATGGGATGTTCGGAAGGCAGTGTAAAAACACATTGTTCCAGAGCGGTGCATACATTAGCGGCAATACTCAAAGCGAAAGGAGTTAAATTATGAGCGAGCAAGAATTCGGTAAGAAAATTGTCGGTGTGCTCGATGCAGGTGCCCATGAAACGATTAAGCAAAGTACGCTGTATCGGTTGCAATCGGCTCGTTTGGCTGCTTTGGAGCAGTGTCAATACGAGTCGGAGTCATCCAAGGTCATTCATTCCGGTAATGGGTATTCTGTTTTTGGAAAGCACGGCGGAAATTTGGATGGCGGGAAGCTATTGCTGCTGGCGACGATTTTATTCGTGTTGATGAATCTTATCTATTTACAATTTTGGGACAACGATAAATATTCGGCGATTGATGCCATGATACTGGCTGACGATTTGCCGATAGATGCCTATATCGATAACGAGTTTGAGCAATGGCTGGATATAGATTAGCTTTTTTGTGCGGTTTTTTCGTTTTCTTTTCGTTCGATGTTTTTGCCAATACCAGTAAACTGCGATGGAACGAATTGAATTTGCAGCAACAAAATATTCTGGAACCGCTGGCTGAACATTGGGATACCATGGAGCCGGCGAGGAAGAAAAAATGGCTGGGTATCGCAAAGCGCTATCCCAAGATGAATTCACAAGAACAGCAGCGCATCCAATCACAAATGCAAAGCTGGCATGCCTTGACTGCCGAGCAACGTAAACAGGTTCGTGAACGGTTTAAAAAAATGGAGCAATTGCCTGTTGAAAAACGCCAGGAAATAAAACAACGTTGGTATGAGTACGAGCAATTGCCGGGGAGCACGCAAAAACTCTAATGGTGCTTGGTAAAAACACCGGCAAGTTTTACGCTTCTAGCGATACGAAGTTACCGTATAACTGTTCAAATTTGACTGCAATAAAACGTGTGCCGACAGAAATGCTGCCGTTTGCATGTTGTCGATGCGTTACTTCTGCGACTGCTTGAAAATTGGGGGCATCGATTTTGATGATGTCTTTCGTGTCCAATGCCATAGAGGATAGAAAGCGAATTCCTGTCGGCGATAAGTCTTGAAAAACACCCTTAAACGGCTTGCCGGGCCAATACAAATAAAAATCGAACATACCGGTGATGTTGATTCGCATCATGGTGCGGCGCGCCATTTTAAGGTTCTCGTGCTGCAATAAGTGCAGGGGGCTTGCACATTCCAGGCAATGTCCGGTTTGATAAGGACTTATTTGCGGCACATACGGTGTCTTGCAAAATGAGCAATAGTGTCTAATGACCGCAGTGTATGGTTGAATGGCATGCCTCGGCGTATGCTGAGGCATGATCGCTGAAGAAGACGCAGCGGGTTTTTTCTCGGCCGCTGTATCGGCTGTATGCAATATCTTGCCGATCAGGAAGGCATCATACTGCTGACGCATTTCAGGATCGGATAAAATGCGATAGGCCTCATCCAGTAATCCGGCATTTAGCGGAAAATTCTTTTTTAATGCTTGATATGTAAGAAATCTCAGGGTTGTTTACAGAGAGGTTGATTAAAATAAGCGTTGAGTATTTCATAAGGAGTAGCATTATTCAAACCCTTATGAGGTTTGACGGTATTGTAGAAGTTAATGAAACGAGCAAGCTGGATACGGCG